>NZ_FR894967.1:0-913 GCF_000434655.1 Clostridium sp. CAG:43
GAAAAGATCAGCCTGGACGGCGTTGAGATTCTGACCGTAGCCGATCAGACTACCGCTGTTTCGATGTTCGATGCAGGCGAGCTGGATCTGGCAGAGGTTCCGACCGAGCTGGCAGCGCAGTATGAAGGCAAGACACAGTCCTACTACAGCGGCGCAGATGATTATGCGGCACTGAACCACCGGAATAAATATCTGGCAAACAAGAACCTGCGTCTGGCGATGAACTATGCAGTCAACCGTGAAGAATACATTCTTCTGACCCACAATGGTTTATATCAGGCTAACCAGAGATACGTGCTTCCGCAGGTTCGCGGTGTGGACGGCGAGTACGGCACCGAGTATCCGTTAGAGGCATTCCCGCTTCAGGGTGATATGGATAAGGCAAAAGAGTATCTGGATACGGCATTATCTGAATTAGGTCTTTCCAGTGCTTCTGATATTTCCCTGAAACTGGTTGTATCCGATTCTGACACAGCGAAGAAAGAGGCAGAGGTTGTTGCAAACCAGTGGAAGAACAACCTGGGTATCAATGTAGATATCAACATGGTTCCGTACGCAACGAGAAACGCACTTCTGGTTCCGGACAGTGATGAGTACGATATCATCATGAGTGGCTGGGCACCGGATTACTCTGACCCGTACAGCTACCTGGAGCTCTGGTACAGCACCTCCGGCTACAACTACTTAAATTACCACAGTGATGAATACGATAAGTACATCGACGCTTCCAAGACAACTTCCGGTAAAGAGCGTATGGATAACCTGTTCAATGCAGAGAAGACACTCCTGGAAGACGGCGCACTGGTACCGCTTCAGTTAAGAGAAGTTCCGTATATGGTATCTGACCGTGTACAGAATCTGGGCGCATACTTTGTTGGACTGAACTATGACTATATATATGTGGACATCACAA
>NZ_FR894968.1:0-1179 GCF_000434655.1 Clostridium sp. CAG:43
TTCTGCTTCGCGCGAGTACGCATCCTCGCGGAGCGTTTGTTGTTTCATAGAACGCAATTTCCTATGAAACAACAGAAAAACCCCGGAAACCTTACGGTTCCGGGGTATCTCTTACGTCTGGACACAATGCGCTTCCTGGAAGCGACTTTATATTATATATATACGGTACATCTTCTTGCCTGCTGCGCATACAAGAAGCACCTTTGTTTAATTCATTGATTACTCAATGATAGTAGCAACTCTACCAGATCCTACTGTACGGCCGCCCTCACGGATAGCGAAACGAAGACCCTGCTCCATAGCTACCGGATGAATCAGCTCTACAGTCATCTCTACGTTGTCGCCCGGCATACACATCTCGGTACCAGCCGGTAACTCACAAACGCCTGTTACGTCAGTGGTTCTGAAGTAGAACTGCGGACGATAGTTGTTGAAGAACGGAGTATGACGACCACCCTCGTCTTTTGTCAGAACGTAAACCTGAGCTGTAAATTTCTTATGGCACTTTACAGAACCCGGTTTAACCAGACACTGACCACGCTGGATGTCAGTTCTCTGAACACCACGAAGCAGAGCACCGATGTTATCACCAGCCTCAGCCTGATCAAGCAGCTTACGGAACATCTCGATACCAGTTACAACAGTCTTACGAGTCTCCTCGTGAATACCAACGATCTCAACCTCATCGTTCAGTTTCAGAGTACCACGCTCAACACGGCCGGTAGCAACAGTACCACGACCTGTGATGGTGAATACGTCCTCGATCGGCATCAGGAACGGCTTATCTGTAGCACGTACCGGATCCGGAATGTAGGAATCTACAGCGTCCATGAGCTCCATGATCTTGTCGCCCCACTCGCCGTTCGGATCTTCAAGAGCCTTCAGAGCAGAACCCTGGATGATCGGTGTGTCATCGCCCGGGAACTCGTACTCGTTCAGCAGGTCTCTGATCTCCATCTCAACCAGCTCAAGCAGCTCCGGATCGTCTACCATATCGCACTTGTTCATGAATACTACGATGTACGGTACGCCTACCTGACGGGAAAGCAGGATGTGCTCTCTTGTCTGAGCCATAACACCATCGGTAGCAGCTACAACCAGAATAGCGCCATCCATCTGAGCAGCACCAGTGATCATGTTCTTAACGTAGTCAGCATGTCCTGGGCAGTCAACATGTGC
>NZ_FR894969.1:0-1150 GCF_000434655.1 Clostridium sp. CAG:43
ATAGGATATTCTTCCCTTGACATTGGATAGCTTCGACATCTGTATAAATGAATGTCTTGCCATATACTCCTTCCTCCCGTGACAGGCATACTCTTTTTGCAACCGAGAAATCGGTTGCCGCTGTTTCGGCGGCGTAAGCAGACGGACAGCGAAGAAAACAGCGGGCTGTTTTCTTCTGTATCATAGCGGCGGTGCATTGCCCGAAGCGATGGTACAGTGCCCCCTGCAAGGGCGAAATACCCAGAGTACAAATCGAAGATTTGTGCGAGGGGTGTATTTCGCTCTCAAACGCCGAGGGCTTGGAGAATGGTTATTCTACTTTGCGGACATCGTTTTCATTCAGCAGGTTTCTTCCCTGATTGACGCTCATAAATCGCTCTAAAGTATCCCTGCGGATAATCGCTTTTCTTCCGACCTTGAGGACGGGAAGTTTGCCCCAGTCTACCAACTTACGCATTGTATTTCTTCCGATACCCGTACATTCTGCTGCTTCTTCTATGGTTAAACCCATTTTGATGTTGCCCATTTTATCAACCTCCTTTCAAAACACGCATTTTGCAACTATGTATCTGTAATTATACTTATTTTGATACCTCTTGTCAACTCGTTTTGCAACTTATTAAGAAATATTTTTGTCTATTATTAAATTTATGGTTGCAAAATAGGTTTTTCTGTGCTATACTATCAGCAATAGGAGGTGAAAGCCTTGAAAAAAGAAATTACATTCACCGCAAAACAGGTCGGTGAACGAGTGAAAGAACGCCGAACAGAATTAAACTTAACAATGCCCGAACTTGGTAAGCGTGTCGGGGTAAACAAATCTACCATTCAAAGATATGAAGCGGACGGAGTAGACCCGAAGCGTACAATGATTATCAACGGGCTGGCAGAAGCACTCCTGACCACTCCCGAATGGCTGACAGGACTTTCCGAAGATAAGGAATATGACAGCCGCACTTTATGTGCAAGGGATATGGAGGAACATATCAAAAAATATCTTGATACGGTTTCTTCTGTGGTAAAGGGAGAACCGCACCAACAACTGCTTACCACATTCCTCGGAAAGATGATTGACCTCTATACGGTTATGACTTATCACTTTGCAGACGCAATGGCTGAGGTTGACCGTGTAGCGGAGGACGAGGGCTTA
>NZ_FR894970.1:0-4321 GCF_000434655.1 Clostridium sp. CAG:43
TCAGTTTTCAAGGTTCTTTGTTGTCTCAGCGACAGCTCATATATTTTATCATAAGCATTCTTGCTTGTCAACAACTTTTTTAATTTTTTTGTTTTTCTTTTTCAAAAGCGCCGTTTCTTCAACAGCTCAGCTAGTTTATCACGAAAACCCATCAGTGTCAAGCACTTTTTTGTTTTTATTTTTTCCAGCTTTTTTAAAAAAAGAAACGGAGAAAGAGGGATTTGAACCCTCGCGCCGGTTGCCCGACCTACACCCTTAGCAGGGGCGCCTCTTCGGCCTCTTGAGTATTTCTCCGCAGTAATAAAAAAATATTCAATTGCATCTTAACGCATTTCTTTGTCAGACGCGTATCTCATTGTATCAAAGAAAATTTAAAATGTCAAGCTAATTTATCCAGGTTTTTTCTTTTTTTTATTTCCTTTAAATCACCATTTTTCAATATATTTTATGATATGATACTATAAGCACTTAGCGAGATGTTTTGGCGGATTGCAGGAGTGCATCGCATCGCACGAAGCAATCCAGATTAGGATTCAGAAAGGAGTTTTTTATGAATTTAAAATATATGATCCTGGGAGCCGGCGGTACTGGTGGAATTCTTGGCTCTGCTCTTACAAAAGCTGGAAAGGATGTTACATTCATTGCCCGTGGTTCCAACCTTGATGCTATGCGTAATAACGGTCTCATCATTCGTCATCTCTGGGATCAGACGGAAGAACATCTTGAGGTTCATGCATTATCCATGGAAGAATCCTGTGCTCTTTCCCTGGCTCCGGAGGTTATCTTTATATGCGTAAAAGAATATTCCCTTGATTCCGTCCTTCCTTTTATCCGACAGACCGCTGGTCCCCGCACAATTATTATTCCCATCTTAAATATATATGGAACCGGTGCCAGGATGCAGAAAGAATTACCGGATTGTACCGTTCTGGATGGATGCATCTATGTTTCTGCATCCTTAGAACATCCCGGTGTTCTGGTTCAGCACGGTCCTATCTTAAGGGTTGTCTTCGGTCCCAGGGATCCTTCCTATATTTCTCCGATTTTATCAGCCATTCAATCGGATCTTTGCAAAAGCGGTATCGATGGAGTTTTATCCACCCATATCCAAAGGGATGCTTTGGAGAAATTTTCCTATGTCTCCCCTATCGGAGCTGCCGGAGTCTACCTTCATGCCGTGGCCGGAGATTTTCAAAAGGAAGGACCTGCCCGTGAATTATTTAAATCCATGATTCGTGAAATCAGCGCTCTGGCTGCTGCCATGGGATATCCCTTTGAAAAAGACTATGTAAAAATAAATCTGGAGATTCTTTCCAACTTATCTGCCGATGCCACCACTTCCATGCAGCGTGACATAATGGAAGGAAAACCGTCGGAACTGGACGGACTTGTCATGGAGCCCCTCCGACTTGCAAAAAAATATTCTGTCTCTATGCCCTGTTATGAGGAGGTAGCAAACGTATTATGTCCATTGGAATTTTAGTTGGTAAAATTGCGGCATTATTTATCATCATGTTTTTAGGCTTTGTTTTGGTAAAGACTGGCATTTGCCGCTCAGATGACAGCCGCGTTCTTTCACGCCTGTCTGTCTATATCGTAGTCCCCTGTTCGATTTTATCTGCTTTTCAGGTCAGCTGCAGCCCTTCCATCCTAAATGGGCTTCTTTTGGCGGTGGCTGCTGCTGTATTGATCCATCTCATCCTGATTGTCCTTTTTTACTTTATAGGACCTCTTCTTCATCTTAACGGAGTCGAAAAAGCCTCTATCATCTACTCTAATGCAGGAAATCTTGTTATACCGCTTGTTTCCTCTATTCTAGGACCTGACTGGGTTATTTATTCCAGCGCCTACGTCTCTGTACAGCTTTTTCTTCTCTGGAGCCATGGTAAAATGATGATCTGTGAAGAAAAGAAGCCTGATTTTAAAAAAATCATAACAAATACAAATATGATTGCCATTTTATTCGGTATTTTTCTATTCTTGGCACAGATTTCACTTCCCGGTCCAGTGGACAGCGCTGTCCGCTCCCTGGGAAGCATGATTGGTCCTTTGGCCATGCTGATCTCAGGAATGCTGATTGCCGGAACCACTCCCCAGGAAATTCTGACTTTTCCCCATATTGGACTTGTCACGATTCTGCGGCTCATCGGTGTACCGCTTTTGACAATTTTACTTCTTAAATTCAGCGGCCTTGCTTCTTTTGCTGAGAATGGTTCACAAATTCTGCTTGTCACCCTGTTAGCCACAATCACCCCATCCGCCTCCACAATCACGCAGATGGCCCAGGTATATGGAAAAGATGCCCGCTATGCTGGTGCCATTAACGTAATTACCACTCTATTCTGTATGATAACCATGCCAATCATGGTTTATCTCTATCAATTATAACTTTATTCGTAGCTGTTCACAGTTACCTTTATTCTTCACGACAAAGAGGTTATTTGCCAAACAGCAAATAACCTCTCTTCATAAAACTCTAAAATGCATCTGCATTCTTGCTGCGGGATGGGAGTCATCCCACATCTGATATCTTATTATCCTATCTCTGATATTCCTTTACTGCGGTCTCGTAAAGATTGTTTCCTTCGGAATCAATTACCACGATCATAGGCATATTTTCTACCGTCAATTTTCGGATCGCCTCTGTTCCCAGATCGTCGTATGCAATCACTTCCGATTCCTTAATGCATTTTGAAAGAATTGCTCCGGCTCCGCCCACTGCCGCAAAATAAACGGCACCATTGCGAACGATGGCATCGATGACTGCCTGGCTTCTCTTTCCTTTTCCGATCATGGCTCCCATGCCGAGATCCAGAAGTCTTGGAGTATATTTATCCATACGGCTGGCTGTGGTCGGACCTGCAGAACCAATCGGACGGCCCTCTCTGGCCGGTGACGGTCCCATATAATAAATTACATTATCTTTCAGATCAAGGGGAAGTTCTCTTCCTTCATCCAGCGTCTCTATCATGCGCTTATGAGCTGCATCACGTGCCGTATAGATGGTTCCGCTTATATATACATAATCACCTGCATGCAGGCTTTTTAATGTCTCCCTGTCAATTGGAGCTGTGATTGTTCTATCCATATTTTCCTCCAAATCTATCCTATGTGCTCTCGGTATCTTTTTGTGCAGGAAAAACTCCGAGAGTACATTCTTTATACTATCAAATGATGTTTGGGTCACAAGAGATTTTTCCCCTTTTGATACCGGATTGCTATGTGCTTCGCACTTTCGCAATCCTAAAAATATTCATCAAATCACTCTGTGCGCATGACGGTTTACATGACAGCAGATATTGATGCCTACCGGCAGACCTGCAATATGGGTCGGGTAGGTTTCAATATTGACAGCCAGGGCGGTTGTCCGTCCGCCTAAACCGCCAGGACCGATTCCAAGGTTATTGATCGTTTCAAGCATTTCTTTTTCCAGATCACGCACATACTCAACCGGTGATTCCTCTTCCAGATTTCTGGTCAGCGCGTGCTTCGCCATCTCTGCACACTTTTCAAAGGTTCCGCCGATTCCGACACCTACTACCATCGGAGGACAGGCATTCGGTCCTGCATCCCGCACCGCTGTCAGAATAGCATCCTTGACTCCTTCGATTCCATCTGCCGGTTTCAGCATGAACACACGGCTCATGTTTTCACTTCCAAATCCCTTCGGAGCCACCGTGATCTCTACCTGCTCCCCCTCTACGATCTCATAATGAATGATAGCCGGTGTATTATCCTTCGTATTCTCACGGTAAATCGGATCCTTAACCACGGATTTACGGAGATATCCGTCTACATATCCCTGACGCACGCCCTCATTGATAGCATCAGTCAGAGAACCGCCGATCAGATGTACATCCTGTCCTACCTTGATAAACACAACCGCCATTCCGGTATCCTGGCAGATCGGAATCATCTCCTCACCGGCAATACATAAATTTTCTTCCAGCTGACCTAAAATCTGACGTCCCAATGGAGATTCTTCACTCGCTGCCGCCTCATCAAACACTTTTTTCATATCCGGTGACAGAAAATGGTTGGCCTCAATGCACATTTCTTTGATATTCTGTGTAATGGTTTCAACATTGATTCTTCTCATTTGAAAACTACCCTTCTTCCATGAATTTTTGTCTGCCCCTGCTGACAGAACCGCATCTCTTAATCATTAATGACTCTTATATCATCATAATAGAAATTAAATAATCTTGCAATCATTTCTGAATAGATGTAATAAAAATACCCCCTGAATAGATTTTGATCTCATGCGCAGTGACTCTGATAGGAATATGCCAGCTTTGCTGACCAGAATCACGCGCCAAGT
>NZ_FR894971.1:0-3308 GCF_000434655.1 Clostridium sp. CAG:43
CCATGAAAGCGGCGGATGTGGTAATTTGCCCCATGAAAACATCGATTACGCATACACGAGCCAAAATTGAGGCAGCGGAAGCTGGAGCAAGGATTGCTACAATGCCGGGAATCACGGAGGAAATGTTTGCCATGGGGGCTATGACTGCAGATTACAGTCGTGTTATGGCACTTACAGAGCAGGTGACTGATTTATTGACGAATGCCAATACAGCCCGCATAGAGAAAGATGGACATGTTTTAACGCTGGATCTTCGGGGACGGCGTGGAGTATCTAGCCCTGGTGTCTATCGGGAAAAGGGGCAGGCGGGAAATCTTCCTTCCGGAGAGTCCTACATAGCTCCGATAGAGACAGGAGCAAATGGTACGATGGTGATTGATGGATCTATGGTTGGAATCGGTTTATTAGAACAGCCTTTGGAAGTGAAAGTGAAGGACGGGGTTCTTCAAAGCATCCAAGGAAAAGAAGCAGAGAAACTGGAGATTCTCTTGAGAAATAGGAACAATGCCACTCTGTGTGAACTGGGCATTGGAACCAACTATGCGGCCAGACTGATCGGCGTTATTCTGGAGGATGAGAAAGCTTATCAAACAGTTCATATTGCCTTTGGTACTAACGTGGGATTTGGAGGAAATAATCAGGCAGACTGCCATATGGACGGAATTATTAAGAATCCCACATTGTATTTGGATGACAAGCTAGTTATGTTAGATGGAGTTTTCCAGATTTAAGGAGATATTCCAATTGCTGCCTGAGTATTTTGCTCATGAAATTATTTTTAGGGAACCAAGAGAGAAGGAACATATAATATGAAAACTTATAAAGTTGGTCTGATTCGGGTGCTGACCACAGAGGACGAGGAATTGCTGCAGCTGCATGGAAAGCTGATAGAATCGTATTTCCCTATGTTCCAGGTGGTGTCACGATGTATTCCGGAACAACCGGAGGGAATTCATGACGATGAAACATTCGCTGTAGGTGTACCTAAGGTGGTGAATCTTGCAGTGGAACTGTGGAAGGAAGGCTGTCAGGCTATTATTATCAGCTGTGCCGGTGATCCGGGAGTTCCGGAGGCAAGACAGGCTGTACCGATTCCGGTTATAGGAGCGGGATCCAGTACTGCAGCGTTGAGTCTGTTTTTGGCAGTCATCCGGCTGTGTTGGGGATTACCGAAGATGTACCGTCAGGATATCAGCGGATATTCGGTGATCGGATTGTAGACAATGCAAAGGGAGATGGGGTAGAAAATGTCCTGGATTTGATGACAGACAGAGGATATGAAGCCACCATGAAAGCAGCGGCTGCGCAGAAAGAGATGGGTGCCGATGTGATTGCCCTTAGCTGTACAGGAATGTCCAGTATCCGTATTGCTCCCTCCATCGAAAAGACAGTAGGAATTCCGGTTCTGGATCCTGTTTTGTGTGAGGGACTGCTGACATTGTTTGAGCTATTGAGAAGAGAAAATATGGAGGATTAGGAGTTAGAATTAGGAAGCTTCGCCTATACTAAAATATAGGCGGAGCTTTTTTGTGTATAATGATTGTATCTTAAATGGAAGATAGATTATAATATAAATAGACAGAAAAACTGGCGGTTTATATAAATATTATGCTGGGTACACATACATTCCCAGCAGCTGCTGAACACAGTAAAAGGCAATGGAGGCACCGGATAACCATAGCTGCAACTGTGGCGCAGAAAGTGAATGAGTGAAATTATGAAACGAATTAACAATGTTATGCCAATTATTTCTGGACCCTGTTTTGGTTTTGCCGGAATTTTTGTACACGAATTACGGATCGTACTTGCTAAGTTCGTGCTTTCGGGTAAAAAGCAGGAAGTTGTGGAGGAATAGGATCATGTCAAAAGATGAGTATTTGATTACCGATGCGCCGCTGAAAGCGTTGACGGTTTTTGCAATGCCGATGATTCTCGGCAGTTTTTTTCAGCAGGTATACAATATGGCGGACTCCATTATCGTCGGTCAGTTTGTGGGTTCCTCCGCACTGGCGGCGGTTGGCGCCTGTGCAGCGCTGACGAATGTTTTCATTTGTGTGGCACTGGGGGCCGGTGCTGGTGCAGGTGTGCTTGTGAGCCGCTATTTCGGTGCCAAAGAGTATGGAAAAATGAAAACGATTGTGTCTACATCACTGATTAGCTTTTTGCTGCTGGGCATCATCCTTGGTGTCTTTGGCTTTTGTTTTTCCCATGCGATGATGAGCGGATTACAGACTCCTGCCGATATTCTGGAGGAAGCAGTGCTGTACTTGCGGGTCTATTTTGTGGGCTTTCCGTTTTTGTTCATGTACAATATTCTCTCTACCATGTTCACTTCCATCGGTGAATCAAAAATTCCGTTGGGACTTCTGATCTTTTCATCAATCCTGAATATTGTAATGGATCTTTGGATGGTAGCCGGTCTGGGACTTGGCGTGTTCGGTGCGGCGCTTGCAACTTTGATCGCACAGGGCATTTCGGCTGTGTTTTCACTTTTGATTTTCTTTTACCGGATGCGGCGGTATAAGAGTATCTTTGCCTGGTTTGAGGGACAGGAGCTGCGCTCGATGCTTCGGATTGCTGTTCCGTCGGTTCTTCAGCAGTCTACCGTATCCATCGGTATGATGATCGTACAGGCGGTGGTAAATCCTTTTGGCACACAGGCACTCGCCGGATACGCGGCAACGATGCGTGTGGAGAATGTTTTTTCCCTGATTTTTGTGTCCATCGGCAATGCGGTTTCCCCATTTGTTTCCCAGAATCTTGGCGCAAACAAAACCCAGCGCATCAAAAAAGGCTACCACGCAGCATTGGTGCTGGATGTGTGTTTTGCGGCGCTTGCTTTCCTTGTCATTGAAACGCTGCACACGCAGATTTCATCACTGTTCCTTGGAAAAGACGGAACCGCCCTGGCTTATCAGGTGTCTGGGGATTATATGAGATGGCTTGGTTACTTCTTTATTTTTATGGGAATTAAAATGGCGACCGATGGAGTCCTTCGCGGACTCGGAATCATGCGGCCATTCCTCGTTGCCAACATGGTAAATCTTGCGATCCGCCTGTCCGTGGCGTTGATCGGTGCACCGCGTTTTGGCATTAATTTTGTTTGGCTTGCCGTGCCGGCAGGATGGCTTGCCAACTTTCTGGTTTCCTATGCGGCACTGAGAAAATCCTGGCCGGCTGAGAAAGTGGAGCCGTCTCGATAAATTTGGATGTACTGAAACGAAATACATACGTTTGTCTTGTTTGATTTATGAATATCGATTTTGTTAAAAATATGTATTTGCTTTAGGACAATAAGCGGGAATCCT
>NZ_FR894972.1:0-264 GCF_000434655.1 Clostridium sp. CAG:43
ATAAGAATTTTTGTAAAGATAATTCCTTCAAAGCTTTTTTACATAGTTCAAATCTGTGATGAATCCGAAAAATCGATCGTTATAATGTATTTATTCTACTAAGAAAGATGAGCAGTGTCAAATGTGATTACATTTAATACGAAAGGCCTGGACTTTGCACTGACGGCACTGTTTGTAATGATTTTTACGGAACAGTGGATCGGACAGAAGCGTCATTGGCCGGTAGGAACTGTATTTTATATGATTCTGGTGCAGATGGTGTTT
>NZ_FR894972.1:344-684 GCF_000434655.1 Clostridium sp. CAG:43
CAGATCCGGGTTCCCCCAGGATCTGGTTGATACAGTTCCAGGCATCTGTCAGCCGGTCGAGGTTCCAGGCGGCATTGGCAGGGCTGGTGGATGGCAGTTTGATTGCCTCAATGCCAGTCTGTTTACGGCAGAAGCGGTCGTACATTTTTCCAGACAGCCCGCCGTTTGTGTAAATCGCCTGGATGGAAGCGTGATCCAGAATAGAGGCGAGGTCGTTTGGGATAACGTCGCGGATGGAACTGTCGCTGGATCCTTCGATGGAACAGCTGTGGATGGTGTCCCAGACGGCGATGTGGTTCCGCAGCAGAAATGCCTTCTTTTCCTCGACGGAGGATGGAAT
>NZ_FR894973.1:0-1998 GCF_000434655.1 Clostridium sp. CAG:43
AACTTTAAAAGAATATATGCTTCTGGTCGAACGAATTCGGCGTTATACAAAAAATATGCCGTTAAATGAAGCGGTTGAAACAGCTGTCAACGAATGCATCGAAGAAAATATCCTGGCAGATTTTCTTCAAAAAAACAAATCGGAGGCGATTGCTATGTGTTTATTTGAATATGATGACGAACGGGAGAAAAAATTGATTCGTAAAGCAGAATTTCAAGAAGGCGTCAAGGCTGGTCTCGCCCAGGGACGAGCAGAAGGATTAAATGAGGGTAGGAATGAACGCACCAGCAAAATGCTTCACGCCATCCGTCTGATTCAGCAGAAACATTCACTGCAGGATATTCACGCTAAAACTGGGCTTGAGGCAGAAACAATTCAGGCGATATTAAAAGATTTGCAGAATATACAGTAAACTATATTTCTTTATTTAGCAATTAATATCTCTGTTACATAAATTAATTTTTCACGAAGGATGTGTCAAAAAATGCCAAAATATAATTTCTATTATGACGAATCCGAACATAGCCGGAAAATTAACTACACAACAATAAGTGCCTCTAATTATTATGATAATTTCATAACTATGATTGTGGGATGGTCTACCCGAAATGATGATATTCTGCAGCTTCACGCCGACTTTGAAACTAAATATGCGGACAGGCAAAATTGCAATGGTGAAATCAAAAGTACAATGCTTCGACAAAAACAATTTAAATATGGTTTCGCTTCTCTCAACAGACAAAACGCTCAATTTATATATGATTTTTTGTCACTTTTTAATAAGGATATTCACATTTACTTTTCCATTTCCAGTAAGATTGAATATCTTGTACTACAACTTTTCCAGAATTACCGAAACAATCTTCTCATTGATGCAGATTTAATGAAGTATTCCATCATAAAAGCTCTTGTTATGTACCATCCTCAGGAAATCATTAAATGCATCTTTGAATCACCCAAAGATTTTTTAGCAGAATTAAAAAAGTTTTTCCAGAATAGAATTGAATATAATAAAGGCAATCCCATTTTAAAACAAAAAGAAACTGAAGCATTTCAACAGATTTTATTCATACTGAATGATATCTCAGATTCTCCAGATATTAATTGGGATTATCATATGTCCTTTGATGGTTTTAAAAAGTATCTCGGGGAAAAAGACATATCAAATTACCACCTAACCATTGATAAAGAAGGGGAAGAAAACGAACAAAGCAAAACTTTAAAAGCCGCTTGCGAAATAGGACTATATAATTCCAGTGAGGCAAATTCCATAGAACTTCCAGGGCTTCGTATGGCTGATATGCTGGCAGGCATTATATCAAAGTTAATGAAAGGTTTTTTTGATTCATTACGGTATCAATCGCTTGACGACAGTACTAATAAAAAACTTTTAGAGCCAGACTGGTTTTACCTAAATGAACTCCAATTAAACATTTACAAAAAACTCTATTGTCTTATTTGCGAGTGGCAACCTGCATGGTACAAATCCTACTCTGGTATATATTCAGATGATTTAGTCCTTTTTAATGCTTTACTTAATTTCATGAATCATTTTGAATCTATCGAACAAATCCAGGAAAACATCAATATGCAAGGTGAATACTTCAATGCTTTTGCTTGTGAACAGTTAGAAAACTACTTTAAACTGAGAAAATGCAAACTACCAATCGAGCCTGTAATCCCTTTTGATAAAGAATCCTACCTAACCCCCAGAGGCGGAAGAATATTTTTTAATTCGAGAAAACAACCACTTTTGCCATTATATAAAGCTTCTCAAACTTTTAATGTATTGTCTGTTGGTGTAGATCAAAACCTTACCCCAACAGTAACCATTCTAAGTGGTTACAAAACTGAGTGTTTTCAACTTCCAACCGAACTCAGCAAATGGGCTCGCAGTGTTATAGGTATGGCTTCCATGGGAGTAAATCTCTTCCCTGCCAAAGTTACTTTTTCCAATATTAAGGGAAAATACTATGCAGATATACTTTAGTGTAGGGA
>NZ_FR894974.1:0-21973 GCF_000434655.1 Clostridium sp. CAG:43
TCTCACGGACGTTCGACTTGAAAAGTTAAATAGATTTATTCTGACATAAGTAAGCATAAAAAATGCGAAAAATATTTTTCGGATTCTAAAAATTAAGGGGGATTTGGCATGGTTGAGAAGACAATCTTTGGAACAATGGAAGATGGCAGAGAGGTCAGCCGTTATACATTGACGAATCAGAATGGAGTTTCTGCATCCTTTTTAGATCTGGGTGCAATCTGGTCCATGATGCTGGTGCCGGATCGGAACGGAGAGATGGCGGATGTCCTGCTGGGACATGAAACAGTAGCAGACTGCCTGGTAAGCGATGGGCATCTGGGCGAGGCTGTTGGACGAAATGCAAACCGGATTGGCGGCGCGGTGTTTACGTTAAATGATAAAAAATACGAATTGACGGCGAATGATGGCCCGAACAACCTGCACAGCGGCATGGATTTTTACCGGAACCGTATCTGGGCGGCAGAATATGAGACGGGCGTTAATCAGGTTTCGTTTACACTGGAAAGCCTAGACGGCGATCAGGGATATCCGGGAAATGCCTCGATCCGTGTGACCTACACGCTGACAGATGAAAATGAAGTAAAGATTCATTACGAGGGGACCTGCGATCAGGATACCATTTTTAATATGACAAACCATGCGTATTTCAATCTGGCAGGCCATGAGAGTGGTCCGGCGCTTTCACAGATGGTTTACATTGACAGTGATGCGATCACGGCGGTAGACAAGGTGCTGATCCCGACCGGTGAGATCCGCAAGGTAATGGGGACTCCGATGGATTTCTCAGATTTCAAGCCGATCGGACGTGATATAGAAGCGGATTACGATCAGTTAAAACTGGGCGGCGGTTACGATCATAACTGGATTCTCAACCATGAGTCAGGCGTATTCAGTCTGGCGGCGGCTGCGATCGACGAGGAGAGCGGGCGCAAGATGGAGGTATACACCGATCTGCCGGGAGTTCAGTTCTACACGGGCAATTTCCTGGACGGACAGGTTCCGGGTAAGGGCGGCGTGAAGTATGCGAGACGCCAGGGATATTGCTTTGAGACTCAGTATTATCCGAACGCAGTCAACATGCCTGGATTTGCATCCCCGATCGTGAAAAAGGGCGAGAAATACGATACAACGACCAGTTACAAATTTATGACGGTTTAAATTTGTATTTGATTTGTGATTATTTTGACACAGGATAGAGATTGACATGAGTGAGACAAACAACAAGGGAGTAAAAGTGCTGGCATCTGCCAGCCTTTTATTTGTAACAATTATCTGGGGCAGCGCGTTCGTTGTGATGAAAAATTCGATGGAGGCGATCACACCTACATACCTTTTGGCGTACCGGTTTACGATCGCGGCGCTTGGGATGGCGGCTCTTTTCTGGAAACAGATCCGGGGAATGTCGATGCAGGAGTTTAAATGCGGCGCACTGGCGGGATTGTTTCTATTTATCAGTTATTATTTTCAGACGTATGGGCTGAAATACACGACCGCGAGTAAAAATGCGTTTATTACGACGTTATATGTGGTGATCGTGCCGTTTCTGGCATGGGCGGTTAATCATGTGCGCCCGAAGGCAAATAACCTGATCGCAGCGGGATTTGCTGTTGTGGGATTGGCGCTTTTATCGCTGAAAGGCGATCTGTCGGTCAATTTTGGTGATTTCCTGACGCTGGTGTGCGGCATCTGCTTTGCGGTTCATATGATTTTTCTGGATCGCTTCACGGCATACTGCACTCCGATTCGCCTGACGGTCATGCAGATGGGAACAGCGGCGGCGTGTTCGTGGGTGCTGGGGCTTCTCACGGAAGGAGCGTTCCATCCGGAAGTATTTACACTGCCGGGAGTAGCAGTTTCGATGCTGTATCTGGGACTCGCATCCAGCATGCTCTGTTTTCTGCTTCAGACAGTGGGGCAGAAATATCTGAGCGCCAGCACATCCTCGATTCTACTGTCGTTTGAATCGGTGTTTGGACTCCTGTTCTCTGTCTGGCTGCTGCATGAGGAGCTGACGGTGCGGATGCTAATTGGCTGTGCGCTGATGTTTGCGGCGGCGATTCTGGCGGAGTGGACGCCGAAGCGGAAAAGCAATTAGAGGAAATTAGGTTACTGGGCACGTATGCGTGAACAGTGACGAAATTAGTAAGATAGGAGCAGAACAACGTGGCAAAATCGTTATTTATAGCCGAGAAACCGAGCGTGGCGCGTGAGTTCGCAAATGCACTCAAGGTAAATGGACGATCGGTGGATGGCTATATTGAGTCGGAAAATGCGGTTGTGACCTGGTGTGTTGGACATCTGGTCACGATGAGCTATCCGGAAGTATATGATATGAAATATAAGCGCTGGAGTCTGGAGACACTTCCATTTCTCCCGAAAGAATGGAAATATCAGGTTATCGATAGCGTGAAGAAACAGTTTGGAATCGTGAGCGGTCTCTTAAACCGGGCGGATGTAGATACAATCTACGTCTGTACCGACTCGGGACGGGAGGGAGAATATATCTACCGCCTCGTCGCGCAGATGGCTGGCGTGCAGGGCAAGAAACAGAAGCGCGTCTGGATCGATTCACAGACGGAGGAAGAGATTCTACGCGGCATCCGCGAAGCGAAGGATCTGTCCGAATACGATCATCTGGCGGATTCGGCATATCTGCGGGCAAAAGAAGATTATCTGATGGGAATTAACTTTTCCCGTGCACTGACGTTGAAATATGGACCATCTGTTTCTAACTATATGCGAAGTTCTGACCGGACCGTGATCTCAGTCGGACGCGTCATGACCTGTGTCCTCGGCATGGTAGTCCGTCGGGAGCGGGAAATACGGGAATTTGTCAAAACGCCATTTTACCGCGTGATCGGTACATTTGGACCGGCAGGTATCTCGATTGACGGCGAATGGCGGGCGGTGGAAGGAAGCCGTTACTATGGAACGCCGTGTCTGTATAAGGAAAATGGTTTTAAGGAGCGAAAGGACGCGGAGGCGCTGATTGCATGTCTGTGGGAACGCGAGAATGGAAGCGAAAATTCGGGAGTCATGCAGTCAGAAGTCAGCGACGCAGAAAAAGCGGACGCGGGTTTAATGGGCGTATATAATACTTCGCAGGGAACCATTTTAAAAGTGGAAAAGAAAAAGGAAACCAAAAATCCACCTCTTCTCTATAACCTGGCGGAGCTCCAGAATGATTGTTCTAAAATGTTTAAAATCAGCCCGGATCAGACCCTGAAAGTGGTGCAGGAGCTGTACGAGCGAAAGCTGGTTACCTATCCGCGAACGGACGCGCGTGTGCTTTCAACGGCGGTGGCGAAGGAGATCAGCAAAAATATCGGCGGTCTGACGCAATATGAGCCGCTGGCGGCATTTGCATCGGAGGCGATGCAGGCAGGGCTGTGGAAGAACATAGCAAAAACGCGTTATGTCAATGATAAGCAGATTACCGATCACTACGCAATCATACCGACCGGACAGGGACTCGGCGCGCTGCGAAGTCTCCCGGAGTTGAACCGCAAAATTTACCAGGTGATTGTGCGCCGTTTCTTAAGCATCTTTTATCCGGCGGCGGTTTACCAGAAATATGCGGTTGAGATTGAGGTAAAAAGTGAACATTTCTTTGCCGGTTTCAAGGTATTGAAAGAAGCGGGATATCTCAAAGTGGCGGAAATTCCGAAAAAGAAAAAGGACACTGCCGGGGAAAGTGTCGGCAGAACGAACCGCCTTGAACCAGGTATAGATGGAAATGATGCGGAAAATCCGGCAAGAGAAGCAGATGGAACAGACAGCAGCCAGCCAAAGGTAATTGACGCGTCCCACCCAGAGTTTATCCAGATGCTGGAACAGCTCAAAAAGGGGATGAAAGTGTCACTGGATGATTTGCAGATCAAAGAGGGCGAGACATCTCCGCCGAAGCGTTATTCCTCCGGTTCGATGATTCTGGCGATGGAAAATGCCGGTCAGCTTATCGAAGACGAAGAGCTGCGCGCCCAGATCAAGGGCAGCGGCATCGGAACGAGTGCAACCCGCGCGGAGATCCTGAAAAAGTTGTTCAACATCAAATACATGGCGCTCAACGAAAAAACGCAGGTCATCACGCCGACCTATCTGGGAGAACTGATTTATGAGGTCGTACACACCTCCATGAAGCAGCTTCTCAACCCAGAGCTGACGGCAAGCTGGGAAAAAGGTCTGACCTATGTGGCAGAGGGAAGCATCACACCGGATGAATATATGCAGAAATTAGAGCGCTTCGTTATCGGACGCACCTACAATGCGGTTCATATGGGAAATACATATGGGCTGCGGCCGGCATTTGATGCGGTTGCTGTGTTCTACCAGAATGCAGGGAAAGAGAAGAAATTGAATTTCAAGAAAGGCAATGATCATGAAAAAAGAAGAAATGAAAATCACAGAATTATATGATTTAACCCATACGCTGGCTTCAGATTATCTGAAACAGTTTACCTACCCGTGGGAGGCGCTGGCAGATCTCAGTGATTTTATCATCGAATTGGGAAATAGTTTGGATCCGGAAGAATATGAGAAACGTGGTGAAAACATCTGGGTTCACAAGACAGCGAAGGTATTTGACAGCGCTTATCTGCACGGACCGGTCATCGTCGGCAAAGACGCCGAGGTGCGCCACTGTGCATTCATCCGCGGCAGCGCCCTGATCGGAGAAGGTGCAGTAGTCGGAAACTCTACCGAGCTTAAAAACGTCATCCTGTTCGATAAAGTACAGGTACCGCATTATAATTACGTCGGAGACTCTATCTTAGGCTATAAATCCCACATGGGTGCCGGTTCCATCACCTCCAACGTAAAATCCGATAAACTTCTGGTGGAAATCCACGCCGAAGACGGCAAGATCAAAACCGGACGCAAAAAAATCGGCGCCATGCTCGGTGACAACGTAGAAGTAGGCTGCGGCTCTATCCTAAACCCGGGCAGCATCATCGGACGCGGTACCAACATCTATCCGCTTTCCAGCGTGCGCGGCGGGGTAGATGCAAACTCTATCTATAAGAAGCAGGGAGAAGTTGCTAAAAAGGAAGAGTCCTGTTTTGCGTCCGAATCACAAATACCTATTTTCACCGGTTCTCTACACTAAATGAAACACATCCACCAGCAAAATCTCCGCCAGTCCATAATAAGTCACAACCGCTACCAGATCATTCACCGTCGTGATAAGCGGACCAGACGCAACTGCCGGGTCAACCTTCAGCTTGTGAAACAGCATCGGCACCAGTACGCCGACCAGGCTGGAGATCACCATCGCGGTCAGAAGAGAGATGCCGACACAGCCGGAAAGTGCAAAAGAGAAGAAAAGACTCTTCTGCTTCATAATATGGACAAAAATGCCGATCACGACGAATGAAGCCGAACCGAGCAGCAGTCCATTTAAAAATCCGATTCGCATTTCCTTGAATACAAATCCCAGCTTCTGCATCGCGGAGATGTCCTCATCCATCAGGACACGGATGGTGACAGCCAGAGACTGGGTGCCGACATTGCCTGCCATGTCGAGGATCATCGACTGGAAGCAGATAAGAAGGGCGATACGGTCAACGATCGGTTCGAAAATACCGACTACCGAGGAAACGCCCATGCCGAGGAAGAGCAGCAGCACCAGCCACGGGAGACGTTTTTTCAAACTCTGCAACAGTGGTTCGTGCAGATCCTCTTCCGAAGTAAGACCTGCCAGCTTTGCGTAGTCATCACCCATCTCGTCGTCGATCGCCTCGGCGATGTCCTCGTAAGTGATGGCACCGATGATCCTATGGTTCCGATCGAGTACTGGGATAGAATCCTCGCTGTAATCGATCAGCTCTTCCATACAATCCGAAGATTTCTCATCCGCGTACACATACGGATAGGAGGTACTGATAATGTCCTCCAGCTTCATGTACTCACGGGCAGTGATTAAATCTTTCAGCTCGATCGCACCGAAATAGCGTCCATTTTCGTCTTCGACGTAGATGGTGTCGATGTTGTCGTTGTCCTCCGCCTGGGAGATCAGATGGCGCATTGCCTGCTTGATCGTACAGTTATTGGGAATGACGATGTAGTTGGTCGTCATCCGGCTACCGATCTGTTCCTCATCGTAGGAAAAGATCAGGTGGATATCATCCTTAGATTCCTGATCCATGCGCGCGATCAGGGCTTCTTTTTCCTCCGAATCTAAATTTTCGAGGATATCGACCGCCTCATCGGCATCCATCTCTGCCAGAACGGCTGCCGCCCGGTCAAGTCCCAGCTCATGCAGATAAGGCGCCGGTTCATCGAGATAGGTGAAAATCTCTGCCGTCATTTCCAGAGAGAGAATATTGTAGAGGCGTTTCCGGGTCGCAGTGTCCAGTGTTTCCAGAACCTCGGCAATATCGTTTGCATGGTAATTGTCGAGGTCATCCCGGATCACGCTTGCCGGTTTTCCGCTGCGGATGATCGCGCGGATATTTTCTTCAAAATTAGCATTATGCTCTGCGGTTGCGGCGATCGGAGCCGTTTCCGGGGAGCTTGTTTTCTTTTCGTCCATTTCTGGAGTCTGATTCATATTTGGTTCCCTCGCTTTCTGTCGTTCTATTTAATGCCGTTTGGGACGTACAGGGCGAGCAGTGCGGGGATAAAAAAATCCACCGCCAGTCGGGAACGGGATGAAATGCCGCAGATGGCAGTTTCAAACCCGCGCCAGGGCGATGGACAAATATATATGAAAACCAATCGTGCCGGGAAACGTTCAGCACTGAATCACCAGCCTGTTAAAGCAGGCGGAAATGTGCTGCCAGACAGCCCGATTCACACTCAAAAAGACCCTGCGGCAGACCAACAGTCTGGTACGCATGGTTGGAATTCATAGTTTGATTTTGCCCATCGCGACGACTTCGCCCGTTGCTGTCACAACTGTCCATGTGGTTCTCCTTTCTGAATTTTTAAAAATTGCAGTTTTATTAAAGCACGGAATTTCGTGAAAGTCAAGCCGGATTTTCCAGCACCCGGATGCCTTTTAAGATAAAGTCCTCTGTCAAGATTGCCATCTGTTCTGTGGATTCCTTCATGCCGCTTTCGATCCAGTACTGAACGGTACCGACACAGCCGGAAACGATAAAGGCGGAAAATGCCGCGAGCGTATCCGGATCGCTGAAACATTTGAGATCCAGCCAGCCTTTTAAACATTTTTCGCTGACAATGCGTTTCAGGCGGTTGACAAAATTCAGATCACCGTTTTCTCCTATTAGAATAGAAACAATCTCTGCATTTTCCTGTACAAGAGGAAATAGTTCTGAGAGTGCGAGGGAAGGGCGCGCTACCAGTTCGGGAACGGGATGGTGCGTCAGGACAGACTCAACCTCCTCGACCAGTTCATTTTTGATCTGATCCATCAGGTCAAAGACATCTTTATAATGAAGATAAAAGGTGCCGCGGTTGATGTCAGCCATCTCGGCGAGTTCGCGCACCGTGATATCCTGAATTTTTTTTTCTTTGAGGAGGCGGGTTAAGCATTCTTTTAACTGGCGTCTCGTCTTTCGTACACGCCGGTCGAGTATTTCTTCTTTCATAGTGACTTCCTTTCTGAACGTTTCCAGACAGGGAAACGCCGTATGACTGTGTATCGGAGGCTGTGGATGAAGGGAGTGTTAAAAATAAGTAAAAATGGGCACACCAGATACAAAAAAAACGAACATAATGTGATAAAATGTTGATTAAAATACAACTGACGTAAAAATGATTATTGTATTCATTCGAACAACTTAGTATAATGCATTATAGTTCAAAAATGAACAAATGTCAATTAAACAGACATGAGTTGTATATGCTCTATTTTAGATGTAACTGTTCACTGCGAAGAAGTCTTTTGTATGGAACGTTTCACAGACGGCAGGAGTGGCTGACAATCGGGAAAGGAACGGCTATGAGAACCTGCAGCATATGCGAAAGCAAAAGGAAATAGATACGAAGGTGGAATCTGGTATGAAAAATTTTGTCATTACAATCGGAAGAGAGTTTGGAAGCGGCGGTCATAATCTGGGGCAGTCTCTGGCAAAGGAACTGGGAATTCCCTGTTATGACCGCCATCTGATAGAGGAAGCAGCGGTGTGCGGCGGATTTAAGATGGAAGAACTGGAAGAGGCGGACGAGATGAAGGCGAACCGTTTTCTTTTTAAGGTTCCGGCCAAGTGCAATCCGTTTACCGGTTATGGAAAGCCGATGAATGATACCTTGTTTGTCGTACAGTCCCAGTTGATCCGGGAGTATGCGAAGAAAGGTTCATGCATCATCGTGGGACGCTGCGCTGACAAGATCCTGGAGGAGACAGAAGGGCTTATTTCTCTATTTATATATGCCCCGATGGAGGCGCGCGTGAAGGAGATTATGCGGCGTTACGAGACAGATGAAAAAGAAGCTGAATACCTGATCAAACAAGCGGATAAAATACGGAAAAATTATTATAATTTTTATGCAAAAAAGACATGGGCGGATAAAGCAAGTTATGATATGCTGATTGACAGCAGCCGGATCTCGGAAAAGGAGCTGGCGGCGATGCTCCGGGCACTTTTAACGGCACGGGGAGTGGAACTGGAAACAGATGGATCCGATCAATAAGCATAAAGAAGAGTGAGGACAGCGTATGAAGGACAGAAATTTGTGGATGAAGAAGGAAGAAAAGCGGACGGCGCCGGGGTTAAAAAGGGCGCTGAAAGCGGTTCTGGGACATAAGATAGTACGGCTGGCAGGAATCGCAGGAGTAAGTCTCCTTTTCTCAGCGTCTGCCGCCCAGACAGTGCTTGCGGATGATGCGGGTGTCTGGCAGCCGGTGGAGAATGGTTATTATCTGGTGGGAATGGACGGTTCTTACCTGACGGGCTGGCAGCAGATGGGCGGAAAATGGTACCTGCTCGGAGCAGATGGTTTGATGAAAACGGGCTGGGAGCAGGAAAATGGAACCTGGTATTATCTGCAAGGGGACGGCGCGATGGCGACCGGCTGGCAGAATATCGACGGAAAATACTATTTCCTGAAAGACAGCGGCGCGATGGAGGGAACGACCTTCACAAAGGATGAGACGCAGTATACGATCAACGCGGACGGCAGCCTGGCGAACGCCAAAAAGAAGAAAAACACGGGCGGCGGCGCGTACACGCTGGCATTTCTGGATGCAGATACCCAGGCGATGGCGGACAGCTTAAATGAGCTGAAGGCGGACGCGTTTGACGGGGATGAGGAAGAAGATTACTATGACGATGACAAAAAAGATTACGATAAAGATGCCAGCTTTATTTTAAATGGAAAATTACAGCAGATCGCCGAACACCGTCTGGCGATGGCACGCAGTAAGGGCTATGGAAGCAGCCGGATCCCGGATGAAGGCACACTTGATGATTACCTTAAATCCATCGGGGAAAGCACTGCGAGACGTCATACGGAGATTTACCTCATCAACTGTGACGATGTGACGCAGGCAGAAGAAAAGCTTCTGCGTAATCACGACAGCGATGAGAAAAAGCGCGTGGACCGGGTGATTTATTATAAGGAAATGGGTGTTGCACATCAGCAGGTCGGCGATAAGCATTATTATATGATTATTTTGATGCGGTAAGGAGCGCAATCATTGTATGACAGGAGCAAGCAGGCATGAAACTGAAATTTTTACATAAACGCAAAGAAGAAAAACAGACGGAAGAAGAAGCCTTCTCCCTGCCGAAATTTATCATTGAGCGGAGCAGGGCGATCGAGATTGTCTTTCTGGTTCTGGTGCTGATATCAGCGCTCATGGCGCCGTTTGTCGAGATCAACTATGATCTGACGGAATACCTGCCGTCGACCGTCCAGTCCAAACAGGGACTGGACCTGATGGAAGAGAAATTCGGCTACCCCGGCACGGGGCGCATCATGATTGATGATGTTTCGCTTTATGAGGCGAAAGCCTACAAGGATAAAATAGAGGCGTTGGACGGAGTCGATCAGGTTATGTGGCTCGATACATCGACCAGCGTATACGCGGCGGACGCATTTATCAACTTTAATAGTGTTGATGAGTATTACAAGGATAATACGGCGGTTATGGATATTGTTTTTGTAAACGGCGACACGGATAAGAGGACGTCCCAGACGATCGATGAGATCAAGGACATTCTCGGAGACAAGGGACATTACGTCGGCATGGCGGTTCAGAATAAATCGCTGCAGGAAAATGTTTCGAGCGAGATGAAGCTGATTATGACGCTGGCGGTCGTGGTTATTTTCCTGATTCTGACCGTGACGACGAACTCCTGGTTTGAACCAGTGCTGTATCTGACGGTCATGGGCGTGGCGATCGTCCTGAACAAAGGAACGAACCTGTTTATCGGGCGGATATCCTTTTTGACGAACAGTGTGTCGGCGGTCCTGCAGCTCGCCTGCTCGATGGATTATTCGATTTTCTTAAGCCACGCGTTTGCGAGGGAAAAGGCAAAGGGACTGGATCAGATGACCGCGTTAAGCAACGCGATCAATGAGGCATTAAACTCCATTTTCGCCAGCAGCCTGACGACGATCGTCGGATTTATCGTTCTGTGTTTTATGAAGTTTAATATCGGATTTGATATGGGACTCGTGCTGGCAAAAGGTATTGTCCTGAGTCTTCTGACAGTGGTGTTTTTTATGCCGGCGATGATTCTGCGTATGACGCCGATGATTGAGAAAACATCCCATCGTTCGTTCCTGCCGTCGTTTGATAAGCTCAGCCACGGTATCTACAACAGCCGCCGCATCGTGCTGATTCTGATTGCGGTGCTGGTGATCCCGGCATACACGGCGCAGAGCATGAACGATTTCCTCTACGGAAATGACGCGGTCGGCGCCAGCGAGGGAACGACGGTATATGAGGATGATGAGCTGATCACAGCGAAATTCGGACGAAGCAATATGATGATGGCAATCGTGCCGGATACTTCTTTTATCAAGGAAAAACAGTTCACGGATGAGCTGGAAGACCTGCCGTACATGAAGAGTGTAACGTCCTTGTCCGGGCAGCTCCCGGAGGGCGTACCGGAAGATTTCCTTCCGTACAGCATCACAAGCCAGTTACATAAAAAAGATTATGCGAGAATCCTTATTTACGTTAAGAGTAAGGGCGAGAGCAAGTTGGCGTACCAGTGCTCGGATGAGATCCAGGCGATCATGAAGAAATATTATCCGGAAAATTCGTATCTGGTCGGCACAACACCGTCCACACAGGACATCCAGACGACGATCACGAAGGATTACAGCCGTGTCAATGTGATGTCGCTGATCGGCGTATTTGTGGTTGTCATGTGGAGTTTTAAATCACTGATTATTCCGCTCCTTATCATGATTCCGATTGAGGTCGCGATTTTCGTCAATATGGCGGTACCGTACATCGTCGGAGACACGATGATTTTCATTGGCTACATTATCGTGAGCTGTATCCAGCTGGGTGCGACCGTCGATTATGCGATTCTGACGACGAACAATTATCTGGAATGCCGCAAGACGATGGATAAAAAGGAAGCGGCGATCGGGGCGCTGAATCTTGGTATTCCGGCGATTCTGACATCCGGTTCGATCCTGACCTGTGCCGGATATATTGTATACAAGGTATCGAGTGTCGCGGCGATCGGCGATCTGGGACATTTGATTGGACGGGGGGCTCTGATTAGTATGCTTTTTGTCTGCTCCCTGATGCCGGCATTTCTGGTATTGTTTGATCATATCCTGATGCAGAACGAATTTGAGAGGATTCATCTGTTTTTCAAAAAACGGCGCGAACGCCGCCATGCCCGTATGAAACGGGCGGCAAGACGCGTGGCTGGTGCCGTGTGGAAAGGGAAAAAGCCTCTGGTGGATTCAGTTACGTCGAAAAGAAAACAATTCGAAGCTGAAACGAAAGCGCTGGAAGATACAGAAATGACAGAGACGGGCGGTTCTCAAGAGAAAACAGATTCCGATGCGGAGGCGCGGGAGAAACACAGAAGAAAGCTCCGGCTACTCGGAAAAGTGAGAGAACGAAGAAAAGACCGGAAACGGAAGATGACAGAAAAAAGGGAGGCTGGAAGCCATGAAGAAGATCATTAGAAGAGGAGCGGCGGCGACGCTGGCAGCGGTTACGCTGGTAACGAGTGCGGCAGTTCCTGTCCGGGCGGCTGCACCAAGAGTTCAGGTAGATGAAACGATGTATGTCAATCTGGACTATTATGGAACGGCAACGCAGATCAATGTGGTCAAAGGCTGTACCACGAATGGACTGACCGAATATACCGATTATGGTACCTATGACAAGGTGGTCAACATGACGGACGACACGGCGCCGGAAATTGGCGATGGAACCGTCACATGGAAACTGCCGGAGAAGAATTCGCGTTTTTATTATCAGTGTACGATGCCGAAAAACAGCGTCGATCTGCCGTGGACGTTTGACGTTTCCTATAAACTTAATGGAGTGGAGGCGGATGCATCCAAACTGGCGGGGGCGTCTGGTCTGGTTGAGGTCAATGTAAAGGCGACCCCGAATGAGAAGGCGAAGGCGTATTACAAA
Source organism: Clostridium sp. CAG:43 (assembly GCF_000434655.1). Taxonomy (NCBI): domain Bacteria; kingdom Bacillati; phylum Bacillota; class Clostridia; order Eubacteriales; family Clostridiaceae; genus Clostridium; species Clostridium sp. CAG:43. The sequence goes on from NZ_FR894974.1 coordinate 12,527, forward strand.
AATAATATGGTGTTGACCGTGCTTGTGCCGGTTGATATGGAGAAATGCTATAGTGTCGATGCGCCGGGCGCGCAGGTGCAGTCGGTTGGAAGCTATCAGGCGGCAATGTTTGCGGCGCTTCCGGGCGAGGACGGCGATTTTACAGTCCGGGTCGGCACGGATAATTATGAGAATATCGGAGTCATTATGATGATGGTTCCGGGGACTCTGGATGAGCTGAACCGCATCAAGGATCTGAAAGAGGCGAAAGATACCTGGCGCGAGGATGGAAACAAGATGTATGACAGCATGAATGCGCTGTTAAAGACGATGGAATCCATGAAGTCGGATGTTTCCGGCGTGAAGGGCGGTCTGGCAAATCTCGATCAGGCGCGTGGAACCGTCAGTGCGAACCGGAAACAGATCGAGGCGCTCTCGACACAGGCGCTTGCCGATCTGCAGGCGGTCACGGATCAGACGACGGTCATGATTCCGTATTTACAGACGGCGCGCGATGCGGTGACGGATATTAACAGCAACACACAGGCGCTTTCCAATACGATGGAAGATATGCAGGATGAACTGGATCGCCTGTATGACCGCCTGGGAAGTCTGAGCAAATCGCTCCGGTCGGCTTCGGATGAATTAAATAAGGGTCTTGTCAGCCAGCAGACGCAGGATGCGATCGAGAAAGATATTGTCCAGCGGACGGCGGAAGTCCAGAAAATTTTGGAAGAACTCGATAAACTTCTGGGACAGGGAAATACCTCCCTGGCGGTGACAGAACAGGGGATTGGAAGCCTGAATCAGAGTTTAGCCACGTTAGACGGCATGAAGCTGAAACGGATCCGCAAGATGAAGAGTGCGGAGAAGGAAGAGGCATCTGTATCGTCGGAGGCGGCATCTGGAGACGGAAATGGTCAGACAGCGGGGGCGGCTGGCAGCGCAGATATCACGGATTCTGCAGGTGACGCCGATCATGCAAAAACTACGGGTTCTGCAAATACCACGGATGACGCGGAAATGGCAGCAGGCGCTTCGGCCTCTGGCTCAGCAGGAACAGAAAGCAAAGATTCGGCTGAACAGGAAGCAGCGGGCGCAGGTTCAGCGTCTGGTGCAGCTGGTAACCAGGCGGAAAAAGCGGCTGAATCAGCGACAAAGACGGAAGACAAGGATGCAGAGGTGAATGCATTTGGAACCGAGGTTTCTGCGGGAGCCCTGACAGCCGGACCGTCCGGCGAGCCGGGAAGTGGCGGTGTCAATGATGCGAGCTGGGAAGATGAGATTGGCAATGCAGAAGATGATGTAGAGGAGGCGCTGGAGTCTCTGTCAGCGACTACTTATTCTGCGGATGCTGCAAGTCTGGTGGAAGAGACGAAGGGCATTTTCCAGAAAGTGGAGCAGGCGCAGAAAACTGCGAAAACGATTGTGAATAAAGTGAATGGTGCGTTCAAGACGGCGGGAGATATTACTGGCAAGACGGGTTCGACTTTATCGGCGCTCAGAAGTTCGACCGATGAACTGATTAATTTGCTGGATGATATGCGGGTCCTGATTGACACAACGGATAAATATGTGCCGACGATGCTGGATTCCCTGTCTGATTCGGAAGAACTGATGAACCGGCTGACCAGGGCGCTTTATACCACACATGATATGCTCAGTCTTTTGAATGACACGCTGATTTCGGCAGGTGATTCGCTGGATGCCGGAACCAAGGCAACGCTGCAGGGCATGGAGAAGATTCTTGATAAGAACCTGACTATGATCGATCAGCTTGCGGCGGTTCGGGAAGCGGGGGAAGACATGAAGAGTACGCTCGATGAGCAGATCGATAAGTTTGAGGATGAGAACAACTTCCTGAACATAGATCCGGAGGCGGAGAAGATTTCCTTTACCTCCTCGAAAAATCCGTCCCCGAACAGCGTGCAGATCGTCCTGCGGACCGATGAGATCAGCGATGATGATGAATCAACCGATATCTCCGATCAGGAGGCAGACGGCAGCAGTGAAGAAGGTCCGTTAAAACGGATGTGGAATGTGCTGGTGGCGATCGTGAAGGCGATTATTGAGATATTCCAGAATCGGTAAAAGATGCAGAATAAAAATAGATAAGAAAAAGAACTGCCGCATCAGCAAATGATTTGCTGGGCGGCAGTTCTTTTTAGTGGACCAGACGGGAGTTGAACCCGTGTCCAAAAACCAATTCCCTGTTCTTCTACTATCATAGTCCGTTCTTTGACATTCCCTCTATCCTGCGGAAACGAACATCCTCAGAACTTCAGTAGTTCCTGATACGCCTGACAGTCCGGAACCCGCCTGTCATCGTTTCTCACATATTCGATGCCAGATTCTTAAAGTGTGAGTGCTCTAAGGCTGACAACTGCCAAATTAGGCAGCGTATGCTAATTTGTTGTTAGCGTTTAATTTTAAGTTTGCCATTTAACGCATCGCATGCGGATAGCTTCACCAGCTTCATGATCCCTGTCGAAACCGGTACTGGCCCTTATATTTAGATCCTTATTATCATACCATGAAAGAGGCGGTCTGTCAATGTAGTGAAAACTCAAGAGAAAAATATCTTGACAAAATAGAAACAGCTGATATAATCGAGACTGTAATGATGAACCAGAAACGGGTTTATCTATATAAAGAAAGTGTTGAGAAGACCAGTAGGATTGTGGAACTGGACAGAGAACGGCGTCGCAGGAAAAGCCTGAAATAACAGAGGCAGGTGGCTGTGGGTGGAAGCGTCGGACAGGAAAACAAATCTGAATACCAGCTTTGAATGTCCCTTAATCGGGAACGGTGATTCCGTTATCATCAGAATGAAGTGGAATCGATCCGAACGATCGATTCAATAAGGGTGGAACCGCGATTTATCGTCCCTTAGTCAGAAACATCTGGCTAAGGGACTTTTTTGTTTTATAGGAAATTGCGTCCCATGAAACAAAAAACGCTCCGCGGGATGCGCACTCGCGCGAAGAAGCAACATGTCGCAAGCGACCGTGCTCGGCGCGAGAATGTGCCAAGACACATTCTTTTTTGGTTCTTCTGGTCAGGAAGCTTTTATTATTTCAGAACGAAAAGGAGAAAAAAGATGAAGATCACATTAAAAGATGGCTCTGTCAAAGAATATGCGAGTCCGATGTCCATCATCGACATTGCAAAAGACATCAGCGAAGGTCTGGCGAGAGTGGCATGTCTGGGTGAGGTTGACGGTAAGGAAGAAGATCTCCGTACCGTGATCGACCATGACTGTCAGTTAAATATCCTGACTGCAAAGGATGAGAAAGGTCTGGCAGCTCTGCGCCATACCGCCAGCCATGTAATGGCACAGGCTGTAAAACGCCTTTACCCGGAGACAAAACTTGCGATTGGACCGTCCATCGCAGACGGTTTCTACTATGATGTCGATCCGGCTACTCCTCTGACTGCAGAGGATCTGCCGAAGATCGAGGCAGAGATGAAGAAAATCATCAAAGAAGCACTTCCACTGGAGCGCTTTACTCTGCCGAGAAATGAAGCGATCGAGTTCATGAAGGAGAAAGAGGAGCCGTACAAGGTAGAATTAATCGAGGATCTGCCGGAGGATGCAGAGATCAGCTTCTACCGTCAGGGTGATTTTACTGACTTATGTGCAGGACCTCACATGATGAACACCAAGGGTGTTGGTAAGGCATTTAAGCTGATGAATCTGGCAGGCGCATACTGGAGAGGCAGCGAGAAGAACAAAATGCTGACCCGTATCTATGCGACCGCATTTGCAACCAAAGAGGATCTGGAAGCATACATCACAATGATGGAAGAGGCAAAGAAACGTGACCATCGTAAACTGGGCAAAGAACTTGGCCTGTTCATGATGCACGATGCAGGTCCGGGTTTCCCGTTCTTCCTGCCGAAGGGCATGGTACTGAAAAATACCCTGCTTGATTACTGGAGAGAAATCCATAAAAAAGCTGGTTATGTAGAGATTTCCACTCCGATCATCCTGAATCGCAAGCTCTGGGAGACTTCCGGACACTGGGATCATTACAAAAACAACATGTATACAACTGTGATCGATGAAGAGGATTACGCAATTAAACCAATGAACTGTCCGGGCGGCGTTTTGGTATACGCTTCTGAGCCACGTTCCTACCGTGATCTGCCGCTGCGTATGGGTGAGCTTGGTATCGTTCATCGTCATGAGAAATCTGGTCAGCTTCATGGTCTGATGCGTGTACGCTGTTTCACACAGGATGATGCACATATCTTCATGACACCGGAGCAGATCAAGGACGAGATCAAGGGCGTTGTACACCTGATCAACCAGGTATATTCCCTGTTTGGGTTCAAATATCACGTAGAGCTGTCCACCCGTCCGGAAGACAGCATGGGAAGTGATGAAGATTGGGAGATGGCAACCGAAGGCTTGCGTTCCGCTCTGGAAGAGCTGGGACTGCCGTATGTGGTAAACGAGGGCGATGGCGCATTCTATGGACCGAAGATCGACTTCCATCTGGAAGATTCTATCGGAAGAACCTGGCAGTGTGGTACCATCCAGCTTGACTTCCAGCTTCCACAGCGATTTGAATTAGAGTACACCGGAGCAGACGGCGAGAAACATCGTCCGATCATGATTCACCGTGTTGTATTTGGTTCCATCGAGCGTTTCATCGGTATCTTGATCGAGCACTTCGCAGGTGCATTCCCAACCTGGCTGGCACCGGTACAGGTAAAGATTCTTCCGATCTCTGACAAATACGCAGATTACAGCAAGGAAGTTCTGGACAAGCTGACTGAGGCTGGCATCCGTGCAGAGATGGATACACGTTCCGAGAAGATCGGCTACAAGATCCGCGAGGCACAGACCCAGAAGATCCCGTACATGCTGGTTGTTGGACAGAAAGAGGAAGAAGAGAAGACCGTTTCCGTCCGCAGCCGTTTTGCGGGTGACGAGGGCGCAAGCAGTGTAGAGAGCTTCATCGAGTCCATCCAGAAGGAGATCGAAGAGAAAAAACTGCGTGAGACTGTGAAAGCAGACGAAGCTAAATAATTTTGAAAAATTAAAAAATCAGGCAGACGCATCTGTGAGATAAAATCATGGATGCGTTTGTTTTAGTTTACACGAATAAATCCAAAAAAGAAGCAGATACTACTCCTGAATCTAAAAACCAGTAACTGTTCACAGGCAGGAATTTTCTGAACTGAAAATTCCGTATGATACAGTTCCGGATGCAGATTTTGCCGATTTGGAATGCGTAGTATCGGTAAAATCCCGTTACTGGTCATACATGTGTGAACAGCAACGAAAACCATGACACATTGAAAAGCGTATCGCTGAAAAGTTTGATGGCTGGATGCCGGAGGAGACTTTCGGTGATGCATGTCAGAAAACAGGAGGAAAAATCATGACAAAACTGGATTGTAGTGTAACCGGATGTATGCACAATGCGGAAAACTGCTGCTGTAAAAATACCATTCTGGTAGAAGGAAAGACGGCGCAGGATAAATGCGATACCTGCTGCGGCAGCTTCGACGAGAAGAAAGGCGGCACATTCCGCAACCTTTTTAAAACACCGGAGAACCGTCTCGAAGTAGAGTGCGAGGCAACGAACTGTGTTTATAATACAGACCGCCGGTGCAGCGCGGAACACATCGGAATCACCGGAGGCAATGCGACGGTTTCTATGCAGACGGAATGTTCGAGTTTCCAGAAACGGTGACTCTGATGCGGTTTTCTTTTTAAATAGAAGAAAGCCTGCATAAATATTCGAAATAAAAAATGCCGCCGGATATGGAAGATTCTGTCAGGAAGGAAGCAAAACCGGGCAGAGGTAATGATATCCGGCGGTAGTTTTTTGTATGTCCGTAAATGTATTTGCGTACGTTGCCGTCATTCGCGCAACACGTGAACCATATTTAAAAATCATTTGTAAATCTTCTCAAAAATCTTCTCAAAAATCTCGAAAAAACCGGTTGACATTCCAAAGAAACCATAGTATACTAACAAAAGTTGTGAGGAAACAACTTCACGAAGACAGGAAAGCAGGTTATCTACCTCACCTCAGCACGAGCAAGTGACTGTGGGTTCATAAATTTGAGAAATTTCCTATATTGGATTTCCTATTATGAGTAAGTGGATGGTCTGTACTGTTCACTTATTTTTTTTGACACTGAATCAACCAAAATCATCACATATCATGGGGGTGCACGGCTATTAGCGAGTTAATGATTAACGAACAGATTAGAGACAGAGAGGTTCGTTTGATTGGCGAAAATGGAGAGCAGCTTGGAATCATGTCCGCAAAGGATGCTTACAAGTTAGCGAAAGAAGCGGAACTGGATTTAGTAAAGATTGCTCCGACTGCGAAGCCGCCGGTCTGCAAGATTATCGATTACGGTAAATACAGATACGAGCTTGCAAGAAAAGAAAAAGAAGCTAAGAAGAAACAGAAGGTAATCGAGATCAAGGAAGTTCGTCTTTCCCCGAATATCGATGAAAATGACCTGAATACCAAGATGAACAATGCGAGAAAATTCCTGGAAAAAGGCAATAAAGTAAAGGTTACACTTCGTTTCAGAGGTCGTGAGATGGCACATATGTCAAAGACAAAGTATATCCTTGACGATTTTGCAGAGAAGCTTGCCGATATCGCAGCCGTTGATAAACCGGCAAAAGTAGAAGGAAGAAGTATTGTACTGTTCCTTTCTGCGAAACGCTAGATATAAGGACATAACTATTATTAAGGAGGACTACACCATGCCTAAAATGAAAACAAGCAGAGCAGCTGCTAAACGTTTTAAAACAACCGGAACCGGAAAGTTAGTAAGAAATAAAGCTTACAAATCCCACATCTTAACTAAGAAATCTACAAAGAGAAAAAGAAATCTTAGAAAAGACATCGTTACTGATGCTACAAACAGCAAGGTAATGAAGAAGATTTTACCGTACTTATAAGATTCGAGGATTAAGAAGGAGGAAATAACCGATGGCAAGAGTAAAAGGCGGATTAAACGCTAAAAAGAAACACAATAGAGTATTAAAGCTGGCAAAGGGTTACAGAGGCGCACGTTCCAAACAGTACCGTGTAGCTAAGCAGTCCGTAATGAGAGCTCTTACAAGCTCCTATGCTGGTCGTAAAGAGAGAAAGAGACAGTTCAGACAGCTGTGGATCGCTCGTATCAACGCAGCAGCACGTATCAATGGTCTGTCCTACAGCAAGTTCATGTACGGCTTAAAGCAGGCTGGTGTTGAGATGAACCGCAAGATCCTTTCTGACATGGCTATCAACGATGCAGAAGGTTTCGCAAAACTGGCAGAGCTGGCTAAGTCCAAACTTGCGTAAGCAAAGAGCAGTGCGAAAAAAAGAAGCCACACACAGAAGCGTTGTGTTTACACAAAAGCAGCTGTGTGTGGCTTCTTTTTTTCATAGGGCGAATGCCCGACAGCGAGGAAAAACGAAGTTTTTTCGAGCTGCTGCACTGCGGACTAGAAAGACGTGACACACAGAGGCGTTGTGTTTACACAAAAGTAGCTGTGTGTGGCTTCTTTTTTTCATAGGGCGAATGCCCGACAGCGAGGAAAAACGAAGTTTTTTCGAGCTGCCGCACTGCGGACTAGAAAGAAGTGACCAAGAAACTTTTTTCCTCCAGCCGCCCCACGCGGCGCAGAGGAAAGCTCCCTGACATCAGCAAAAATCACAACCCACATTTCCACGATATAGAATTTACTTATGAAATTATATTAAAAAAACTATCCAGAAATCGAGAAACTTGTGGTATAATGGATAAAAATATGGCTGTAAATTATTTAATCAGCCAGGTCGCAGATAGTTGACTCATAATAAAAGTGTATTGGGAGGTATCTTTAGAATGGCAAATGAAAAGAAAAAGCCGGTTAAGATCGTGGAAACTGTCCTTCGTGACGCGCACCAGTCTCTGATTGCAACCAGAATGACAACGGAGCAGATGCTTCCGATCATCGGAAAGATGGATGAGGTTGGATATCATGCAGTAGAATGCTGGGGCGGTGCGACATTCGATGCCAGCCTTCGTTTCCTGAAGGAGGATCCGTGGGAGCGCCTTAGAAAGCTGAGAGATGGTTTTAAGAAGACAAAACTTCAGATGCTGTTCCGCGGACAGAATATTCTGGGTTATAACCACTATGCAGATGATGTGGTAGAATATTTCGTACAGAAATCAGTTGCCAATGGTATTGATATTATCCGTATTTTTGACTGTTTAAATGATATCCGCAACCTGGAGACAGCGGTAAAGGCAGCCAACAAAGAAAAAGCACACGCACAGATAGCGCTGAGCTATACACTGGGTGATGCATATACACTGGATTATTGGAAAGACATTGCAAAGAGAATCGAGGATATGGGTGCTGATTCCCTGTGTATCAAGGATATGGCAGGTCTTCTGACCCCATACAATGCAGAGATCCTTGTGAAAGCGCTGAAAGAAGCAGTTGATCTTCCGATTGATATCCATACGCATTACACCTCCGGCGTCGCATCCATGACGTACTTAAAGGCAGTGGAAGCGGGCGCTGACATGATCGATACCGCGATGTCTCCATTCTCGATGGGAACGAGCCAGCCGGCGACCGAGGTTATGGTTGAGACCTTCAAAGGTACTCCGTATGATACCGGACTGGATCAGGAAAAACTGGCGGAGATCGCAGATTACTTCCGCCCGATGCGTGAGGAAGCGTTAAAGAGTGGTCTGATGAATACCAAGGTTCTGGGCGTTGACATCAATACCCTGCGTTATCAGGTTCCGGGCGGTATGCTTTCCAACCTGGTTTCCCAGCTGAAAGAAGCGCGCGCAGAGGATAAATACTACGATGTACTGAAAGAGATCCCGAGAGTCCGCAAAGACTTCGGTGAGCCGCCGTTAGTTACTCCGTCTTCCCAGATCGTTGGTACACAGGCTGTATTAAATGTCCTGATGGGCGAGCGCTACAAGATGTTCACAAAGGAATCCAAGAAACTTCTGATGGGCGAGTTCGGACAGACTGTAAAGCCGTTCGACAAAGAAGTTCAGAAGAAAGCAATCGGCGATGCAAAACCGATCACCTGTCGTCCGGCAGATCTGATCGAGCCGCAGCTTGAGAAGATTGAGGCGGAGATGAAGCAGTGGAAGCAGCAGGATGAGGATGTCCTGACTTATGCACTGTTCCCACAGGTAGCAAAAGAGTTCTTCGAGTCCCGTCCGGCAAAGAAACCGCCGGTTGAGAAACGCGAAATCCTGAAAGCGGCTGCGCCGGAAGTAAAGAAAGCACCGGTGTCCACTGAGGAGATGGATGGAAACGGCATCAATACCTGGGCTGGAAGAAAAAGCGAGTCTTACCAGATCTAAGCTAAAAAGAATTTAAGGATTTTGAGCCAAAAGGAGTGCCAGAATCGGTAGAGTGTACCGGGTTGGCACTCCTTTTTTATTTCATAGGAAATACGTCCTATGAAACAAAAAAACGCT
>NZ_FR894975.1:0-4264 GCF_000434655.1 Clostridium sp. CAG:43
TTTCCCCAAAAAACATAGATTTTGTTTGGGACTGCGTAGATACGAAACAGTTCCGCTCATAATAACAGAACCGTGGGACACACGGGGATAGCTCGCCTATGCTTTGCCCAATAGGGCAATCGAACGAGAAGCCCCCACTTCAAGCGTTAGCTAAGTGGAGGGAGTATGTCACCAGGAAAACCGCGAATTTTAACCCAGATTAGCTGGCAGAGAAATGGAAGCTGCCGCTCAATCATCTATTTTTGCTAATGATTTTGCAACAGCCTCTTTGTTCTTGTGATTAAAAGTATTTCCGATTCCCCCACAAATTTGCCTTTTTCAGATCCAGATACTCATTGTAGGCTTTTTCCAGGATCTGTTTTTCGTTGGAAAATTTCAGAAGATGGTAGGCTTCGTAAAATTTGTAGTAGCCGGAATCGACGAAGTATTCTTCGCGCTGCGGCTTGCTGTAATAGCTGTCCGCCATCATCAGATACCAGTGCACGGTCTTTTCGATGGTATCCTGAGGGGTGTTGAAGGTGTATTGGCTTTTGCCAATGTACTTGATGATGGAGGCGGCGACGCCAGTCTCCTCATGAACCTCCCGGAGGGCGGTCTGCTTGAAGTCTTCGCCCGGTTCTACGGTTCCTTTGGGAAGAACCCAGCCTTCGTATTTGTTCCGGTAGTTTTTGTAAAGAACGAGTAATTTTCCCCGAAATATAACCACACCGCCGCAGCTCGTTGCTTCGATCATCTGCAATCCCTCCTGTCCTGGTGTGTGCATGGAAGTTGATTCGTGGCGTATATCCGTGTGCCGGGAACCAGCTTTATGCATATGATTTAAACTGGTTTTAGTATACCGCGTTTTGCATGATTATGCAAGATTGGAAAGTCACATAAGGCATCATGAGAAAATCCTGTTACAGTTTGCACAATGTGTGAACTGTAAAAAATCATAAGAAAGATATAAGAAACAGAAGAAAGAAAATCTGGTATGATGAAGATGGAAATGGCTCATATTACAAAAGAATGCAGGCATATGTGCAGCGGAATCTAAAAAATACACAGAATTTGGATGATAGAATTACGAAAAAAAGACAGGAGGCAGGAAAATGGCACAGACAGAACAGAAGAATCAGAATGTAAAAAAACAGTTTGAGGAGCTGCAGTCTCTTTTGGAGCGGGCGATGGCGCTTCAGACGTCGATGGTTTTGTTTGAGTGGGATGATGAGACGCTGGCGCCGAAGGGTGCAGCAGAGCATACCGCGCGGGTAATAGGTTCACTTTCGGAGCAGTATCAGGAGATTCTGGCGTCAATGCGTTTTAAGGAGCTGCTGGATGCCTGCCAGAAGGCAGAAAAAGAGAATGCGGGCGTATTTGATGAGGTGCAGTCGGCAATTCTCCGGGAAGCAGCCGAGGAGCAGGAGCGGCTTTCCTGCATTCCGCCGGAGGAATACCGTGCGTATGCAGAACTTACGGCGCGTGCGACGGGAATCTGGACGCGTGCGCGAGAGAAAAATGATTTTGCTTCATTTGCCCCTGTTTTGAAGGAGATTATTTCCTATCAGAAGAAATTTGCGGCGTACCGGGCAAAGCCGGGACAGAAGCTTTACGATGTGATGCTGGATACCTACGAAAAAGGTTTTAATATGGAGATGTTAGATCCATTTTTTGAGCTGATGAAAGGGAAAATCGTACCGCTTTTGAAAGAATCGGCAGAGCGCTCGAAGACGGTTCCGGACGCCTTTTTATCCGCAGATTATCCGGAGGCGGCGCAGGAAGAGGCGGCGCGTTTCCTAGCAGAATATGAGGGCTTTGATTTTGACCGGGGAGTACTGGCACTCAGCGCCCATCCGTTTACGACGAATCTGCACAATCATGATGTACGGATCACGACGCATTATCAGAAACGGATTGATTCTTCGATTTTTTCCGTGCTGCATGAGACGGGACATGCTATCTATGAATTTGGCATCCGGGATGACTTGACACAGACGCTGGTGGGGCAGGGAACTTCGATGGGAATGCATGAATGCCAGTCCCGTTTCTTTGAAAATATCGTGGGACGCAGCCATGCATTCTGGAAACCGATTTATGGAAAAGTGGCGCAGATGTTTGGAAGCCCGCTGACGGAGACGAGTCTGGAGGATTTTCTGGCGGCGGTTAATAGAACCGTTCCGGGGCTGATCCGGACGGAAGCGGATGAGCTTTCTTATCCGCTGCATGTGCTGGTGCGCTATGAAATTGAGAAAATGCTGATTGAGGAGGATCTGGAGGTGGAGAAACTGCCGCAGATCTGGAATGATAAGTATGAAGAATACCTGGGAGTACGCCCGTCCACGGATCGGGAGGGCGTACTGCAGGATATTCACTGGTCACAGGGATCGATCGGCTATTTTCCGTCCTATGCATTAGGAAATGCCTTTGGCGCGCAGATTTATCACCAGATGAAGAAGGAATTGCCGGTAGAAAAACTACTGGAGGTTGGAAACCTGGGAGAAATCCGCGAATATCTGCGGAAAAATATTCACCAGTATGGAAAATTGAAGGACAGCCGTCAGATCCTGCGCGATATGACGGGGGAAGATTTTAATCCGTCATATTATGTGGCATATCTGGAAGAGAAGTATGGACGGCCGGAGAAAGTGCAGTAAGGCGGTCGATCTGTTCTTTCTTGAATTCCAGAGAGGAATGAAAATAGTATTCAAGCGTGACTTTCAAATCGGAGTGTCCCAGAATTTCGCTGAGCGTTTTGGGATCCATGCCATTTGTGATACAGCGAGTGGCAAACGTGTGCCGGATTGCATGAAAATTCAGATAGCGCAGTCCGGCTTGAGATAGAATGCGCTGGTAGTGATTCTGGAAGGTTCGCGGATCCATCGGGGAGCTGGCAGATTGTGACAGCAGAAAATAATCCGGGTGTTCCGGATGAGAATATGGCTGTAGGATCGGCAGAAGGAAAGCGGGCAGGGGAACCAAACGGTTGGAGGAGATGCTTTTGGGACCGGATAAAATGAGTTCTGATTTATGGGTTGTGTCAAGGCGCGTCAGGCGCTGCACCGTGTGTCGGACATGGAGATAGCGATCGGAAAAATGAATATTTTCCCAACGCAGGGCGCAGAGTTCTCCAACCCGCAGCCCTGTATAGAGTCCCAGATAGATGACGGCTTCGGAGATTCCTGTATGGGCAGTTAGATAGTGTTCGAGCTGTTTCTGTTCCTGAAGGGTAAAAACAGGTACTTCAGGGCGTTTTTTTGGAAGACGGGGCGGGAGATAGAGAATGCCGTTTGTTTGCCCGGTTTCATAGGAAAGACGCAGAATGGAGTTGACGAGCAGAAGAATACAGCGGATAGTTCCGTTCCCAAGCGGATGCAGGGAATCCGGGGATAAAAGGGAATTGCGGAAGGTCTGAAGCATAGGCAGATCGATCTTTGAAAGCTGGATGGATCTAAAATAAGGGGAGATATAACGGTCTGCCAGATGCCGGTATTTCACATAGGTAGACAGGGCTCGCGCCTGTTTCTGCTTTTCCAGCCAGATGGAAAGAAGATCGTTAAAGTACATTGTTTCGTTTTTCATGATGAAACCTCCTGTATAAAAAATAGTTGTCGTGGACAATGGTTATTTTACAGGTAGATATGCAGAAGAAATATGTGACTGCTTATGGCGGATGGTTTTAAAATGAGATGTGTCTATATGATGACTGACGAAAATATTACAGCAAATGCTGACAAGAAGATTCTTTTTTGGTATAATGAGACAGAATATGTACATGACTGAGAAGAAAGTCTATATCGAAGGTGCCGGTCAGGCGCTATTTAGGGATAAACGACATATTTTATAGAAGATTCTATTTTGAAGAATCAATAGATTTATCATATTCTTGAGATAGAGATACGAAGGCGGGAGTGTCTGAGGCGGTATGATGGCAGCGGCTCGCCTGGTTGGAAAAAGGAGGAATAATTGTATGTGTGGTATCGTAGGATATACAGGAGACCAGCAGGCGGCTCCGATCTTATTAGCGGGTCTGGAGAAGCTTGAATATCGTGGATACGATTCAGCAGGTCTGGCAGTCAGAGACGGAGAACGTGTACCGGAGGTTGTAAAGGCGAAGGGACGTCTGCGCGCGCTGGCAGAGAAGACAGACAATGGACGCGCAATGCGGGGCAACTGCGGTATCGGTCATACCCGCTGGGCGACACACGGGGAGCCGTCTGAGAACAATGCACATCCGCACTGCACGGATGACCGCAGCGTGGTAGCGGTTCACAATGGTATTATCGAA
>NZ_FR894975.1:4290-4968 GCF_000434655.1 Clostridium sp. CAG:43
ACTATCAGGAAATTCGCGAAAAACTGATTAAAAATGGATATACGTTTTATTCAGATACTGATACAGAGGTGGCTGTAAAGCTGATCGATCATTATTATAAGAAATACAACGAGGGACCGCTCGATGCGATGGCGCGTGCGATGATGCGTATCCGCGGCACGTATGCATTGGCGGTTATGTTTAAGAATTATCCGGAGGAGATCTTTGTAGCCCGTCAGGATAACCCGATGATCATCGGAGTAGGCGAGGGCGAATCCTTTATCGCGTCGGATGTTCCGCCCCTGCTTCCATATACCCGCAAGGTATACTATATTGGCAACCAGGAATTGGGACGCTTACATAAGGGAGAGGTTACTTTCTATAATATTGATCAGGAAGAGATTCAGAAAGAACTTGTGACGATTGAGTGGGATGCAGAAGCTGCTGAAAAGGGGGGTTATGAGCATTTCATGATTAAGGAGATCCATGAACAGCCGCGTGCGGTTCGGGATACATTAAATTCAGTCATCCGCGATGGTCATATTGACCTGACCGAGGCGGGACTTTCCGATGATGTCATTCGTTCGTTAAAGCGTATTTATATCGTAGCGTGTGGTTCTGCTTACCATGCAGGCGTGGCAGCGCAGTATGTGATCGAAGATCTGGCGCGTATTCCGGTCCGCGTCGAGCTGGCTTCCG
>NZ_FR894975.1:4980-5947 GCF_000434655.1 Clostridium sp. CAG:43
CCGAGTTCCGTTACCGGAACCCGATTCTGGAAGAGAACAGTCTGGTTATCATCATCAGCCAGTCGGGCGAGACAGCCGACAGCCTGGCAGCCCTGCGTCTGGCAAAGAGCCAGGGCGTTCCTACGATGGCGATTGTCAATGTGGTAGGTTCCACGATTGCGCGTGAGGCAGATCATATTTTCTACACACTGGCAGGACCGGAGATTGCGGTGGCGACCACCAAGGCATATAGCACACAGCTGGTTGCCGGATATCTTCTGGGTGTACAGTTCGCCCATGTGCGCGGTACGATCACAGAAGAAAAATATGAAGAACTCCTTGCAGCCCTGCAGGAACTGCCGGATCAGATCGCGAAGCTGCTCGAAGATGACAAAGAACGCATCCAGTGGTTCGCAGCGAAATATGCCAATGCAAAAGACGTGTTCTTCATCGGTCGCGGCATCGACTACGCAGTCAGCATGGAAGGCAGCCTGAAATTAAAAGAGATCAGCTACATCCATTCCGAAGCATATGCGGCTGGAGAATTAAAACACGGAACCATCAGCCTGATTGAGGATGGTATCCTCGTAGTCAGCATCCTGACCCAGGAAGCCCTGTATGAGAAGATGATCAGCAACATGGTAGAAGTAAAATGCCGCGGCGCCTACCTCATGGGACTCACAACTGCAGGCAACTACAATATTGAAGACACCGTCGATTTCGCAGTCTATATACCGAAGACTGACGAGCACTTCACACCGAGCTTAGCGGTTGTGCCGCTGCAGCTGCTGGGATATTATGTAAGTGTATCGAAGGGACTGGATGTAGATAAGCCTAGAAACCTGGCGAAGAGTGTTACGGTAGAGTAATAGAGCTTTTTATGGTGTTGTTATAGATCTAGAAAAAGTAATATAAATGGAAAGAAAAGACAAGGTTTGCAAAAAGGCATAAAATGTCAGACGCAGACCTTGTTTTTTGCTTGTAATCC
>NZ_FR894975.1:5994-11935 GCF_000434655.1 Clostridium sp. CAG:43
CTCACTCATCAAAGATTTCATCACATAAGCATAAATCTCCTGGCTTCGATCCTTCCAGTGATTGCACATGATTTCCGCCTGCTCCTTATCCGGAACGGAGATATCGAGATTGACAAGAACGGCTTTTCCTTCCCGCACCTCGCAGTGAACGATGTAGTCCTGATTGGTCGATTTATAGAAATCGGAGATCAGTCCTACCTCGTTTCGCATGCGGAAGCGGTTCAGTTTCAGGTATTCATCCATGTCGCTGACGATGGCAGGAGAGATGTTTTTGCCGAAAAATTCCAGCGTTTCCTCGCCCTCCTTAGTGATCTCATAGCGGGAGCTGTTCCGCATCGTCTCCTTTTTTACCAGACCTGCATCCAGAAGCTCGTTCAAAGCCTGCTGGAGTGTGAAATACGTGGTGTACTCACGATCCAGAAAAAAATTGGAGAGCTGCGCGTTGGTCAGCGGAAAATTGACCTGGTGCAGCATATAGAGATTCATCAGTTTGTAAAGTGTCATCGGTTCAGCCAGCATGGAAAAACTCCTTTATTATTATTTCGTAACTGTGTAAATTTTGTGCGGTTCTTACGGTAAATGCGAGAATTGCTTGAATTGTTACGTTTATTTCTTAATGTGTTCCTTCACAGCCTTGGAAACAGCGTCAGCTACACGCGGATCAAATGCTGCCGGAAGAATGTTCTCGTCGCTCAATTCGCTGTCATCAACCAGAGCAGCAATTGCGTTGGCAGCAGCCAGTTTCATTTCTTCGGTGATAGCGGTTGCGCGTCCTTCCAGAGCGCCGCGGAAGATGCCTGGGAAGATGAGAACGTTGTTGACCTGGTTCGGGAAATCGGAACGTCCGGTTCCTACGACTCTTGCACCAGCAGCTTTTGCCAGATCCGGCATGATCTCCGGAACCGGGTTTGCCATTGCGAAGAGAATGGAATCCTTATTCATGGAAGCAACCATCTCCTGGGAAACGATGCCCGGAGCAGACACGCCTACGAAGATGTCAGCGCCTTTTAATGCATCGGCAAGTGTGCCCGTCTTGTGCTCTAAGTTGGTAACTTCGACCATCTTTTCCTGCATCCAGTTAAGCCCGTCCATGCCTTTGCAGAGCATACCGGTCTTATCACACATGGTGATATGCGGAAATCCGTAGTTTAAGAGCAGTTTGGTGATGGCAACGCCTGCGCTTCCGGCGCCGTTGACAACGACGCGGCAGTCTTCCTTCTTCTTGCCGGTTACTTTCAGGGCGTTGATGATGCCTGCCAGTACGACGATGGCGGTTCCGTGCTGATCATCGTGGAAAACCGGAATGTTTAACCGTTTCTTTAAACGTTCCTCGATCTCAAAGCAGCGCGGTGCGGAGATGTCCTCCAGGTTGATACCGCCGAATGCCGGGGCAATGCGGACAACTGTCTCAATGATCTCCTCGGTGTCCTGTGTGTCGAGGCAGATCGGGAATGCATTGATGCCGCCGAACTCTTTAAACAGAACGGCTTTTCCTTCCATAACCGGCATAGCTGCTAACGGTCCGATATTGCCAAGTCCCAGAACGGCGCTTCCGTCGGAGACAACGGCTACAGTGTTGGACTTGATGGTGTAGCGGTATGCAGCCTCCGGATCTTCTGCAATTACCTTACATGGTTCTGCAACGCCCGGTGTGTATGCCAGAGCCAGATCCTCTCTGGTTTTTACCTGTACTTTGGAGACGGTATCGAGCTTGCCGTTCCATTTTTCATGAAGTTCGAGTGCTTTTTCATTGATCGTCATGGTTTTTATCCTTTCGAATGCTTTCATTTTATTCTTACATTATAATAGCAATTTTGACATTTTAAATCAAGATGCATATTTTAGAATGCAGGAAGGGCAGTACCATGTTACTGTACACACACAGTACCACTTATTTATAATACTTATACCTATCATATAGCATAGCATATAAATGAAGTCCGTAAATGTTATTTTTATGCATAAAACACACGAAAAATGCATAAAACACGTTTTTATACAAAAATTATTCATAAAAATGCAAAAAAAGTATTGCATAATTAGGATCAAGGAGGTATAATCTGGGTAATTTCAAGTGAGGCATATAAATCTGCCGGTCTTAGTTGACTGGACGGACAAAGAAAAAAGCATCACGCAGGCAAATGATTGGAGGAAATGAAAAATGGCTAAGAAATATAATAAAATTGTTCTTGCATATTCAGGCGGTCTGGACACATCGGTTTTAATCCCGTGGCTGAAAGAAAACTATGGCTGTGAGGTTATCGCAGTTTCCGCTGACGTAGGTCAGGGTGCGGAGCTGGATGGTCTGGAAGAGAAGGCATTAAAGACAGGTGCTTCCAAGCTGTACATCGAGGATCTGAAGAAAGAGTTCGTAGATGAGTACATCATCCCGACCATGAAGGCTGGCGCTACTTATGAGCATTACCTGTTAGGTACTTCCTTCGCTCGTCCGATTATCGCTAAGAGAATCGTTGAAATTGCGAAGAAAGAGGGCGCAGACGCTATCTGCCACGGCTGTACCGGTAAAGGAAACGATCAGGTTCGTTTCGAACTGGCTATCAAGGCATTTGCTCCGCAGATGGATGTTATCGCTCCGTGGCGTTTCTGGGAACTGAATTCCCGTGAAAAAGAGATCGAGTACGCAGAGGCTCACAACATTCCGTTAAAGATTACGAAAGAGACCAACTACTCCAAGGATAAGAACCTGTGGCATCTGTCCCATGAGGGTCTGGATCTGGAGGATCCGGCAAACGAGGCTCCGATCAACAAACCTGGATTCCTTGAGTTGGGCGTATCTCCGGAGAATGCACCGGATAAAGCTACTTATGTAACCATCCACTTCGAGAAAGGTGTTCCGACCAGTGTAAACGGCGAGGAGATGGATGCAGAGAAGGTAATCGAGGTTCTGAACAAGGTAGGCGGTGAGAACGGCTGCGGACTTCTGGATATTGTAGAGAACCGTCTGGTTGGCATGAAGAGCCGTGGTGTATATGAGACTCCTGGTGGAGCTATCCTTTACAAGGCTCATGAGAAACTGGAAGAAATCACTCTGGACAAAGAGACACAGCACTACAAACAGCAGCTGGCTCTCAAGTTCGCTGAGTTAGTATACAATGGTCAGTGGTACACACCGCTGCGCAAAGCAATGAGCGCGTTTGTTGATTCCACACAGGAGACCGTAACCGGTGATGTAAAACTGAAACTTTACAAGGGCAACATCATTCCGGCATCTGTTACATCTCCATACACCCTGTATTCCGCAGGCATGGCTACATTTGATGAGGATGACTGCTACAACCAGGCAGATTCCGCTGGATTCATCAACCTGTTCGGACTTCCGATCAAGGTTCGCGCCCTGAACGATGAAGTCCTGGCAGCAAAGACCGGCGAGCATTTTCCGAGCGTAGAATAATTTAGGAAAATAATAAATAATCTGCAGGCGACAAGCCTGCAGCCGATGGTGACCATTGGTTTTCCGGTATCTGCCGGTTCCAATGGTCGCATTGGTTCTAAATCAGAGAATAAAAAGGAGTTTACACTTATGGCAAAGTTATGGGCAGGACGATTCGGAAAAGAGACAGATCTGGAGGTAAATGATTTCAACTCATCGATTTCCTTTGACTGTCGTCTTTATAAGGAAGATATCACAGGCTCCATGGCCCATGCGGCTATGCTGGGCAAGCAGGGCATCATTGCGAAGGAAGAATCAGACAAGATTATCGAAGGACTGAAAGGTATCTTAGCGGATATTGAGGCAGGTAAGATTCATTTCTCACAGGATTATGAGGATATTCATATGAATGTAGAGCAGATTCTGACCGAGCGCATCGGCGATGCCGGAAAACGTCTTCACACGGCGAGATCCAGAAATGATCAGGTTGCACTGGATATGCGTCTTTACGTGAAGAAAGAGATCGTGGCGATCAAAAAGGAAATTCTCGATTTCATGGAAGCACTCTGCGAGAGCGCAAAGAACAATCTGGAAACTGTTATGCCGGGTTATACACATCTGCAGCGTGCACAGCCGGTTACATTTGGACATTATATGATGGCATATGCCAATATGATGCGCCGTGATGTAATCCGTCTGGAGAACTGCTTAGAGGGCATGGATGATATGCCGCTCGGATCCGGCGCGCTGGCTTCCACGACTTATCCGATCGACCGTGATTTTGTACGCCAGCAGCTTGGATTTGCCAGAGTGACCAACAACTCCTTAGACGGTGTTTCCGACCGTGATTACTGCGTAGAGCTGACGGCAGCGTTATCCATTCTGATGATGCATCTGTCCCGTTTCTCTGAGGAGATTATTTCCTGGTGTTCCTGGGAGTTCAAGTTTGTAGAGCTGGATGACGCATTTTCAACCGGTTCCTCCATCATGCCGCAGAAGAAGAATCCGGATGTCTGCGAGCTGGTCCGCGGCAAGACCGGTCGCGTGTACGGCGATCTGTTTACCCTTCTTACCATGTTAAAGGGTATTCCGCTGGCATACAACAAGGATATGCAGGAAGACAAAGAGGCAGTCTTTGATGCAATTGACACCGTAAAACAGTGCCTGCGCGTGCTGACCCCAATGTTCTCCACGATGCAGATCCTGAAAGACAATATGAAGAAAGCGGCTCTGAAAGGCTTCATCAACGCAACGGACTGTGCAGATTACCTGACCAAGAAGGGAATGCCGTTCCGTGACGCATACAAGACCGTCGGACAGCTGGTAGCCCAGTGTGTACGTGAGGACAAGTCCTTAGCCGATCTGACACTGGAAGAGTACAAGACACATTCCGATGTCTTTGAAAATGACGTATATGAAGCGATTGATTTGAAGACCTGTGTGCGTGGACGTAAGGTAATCGGCGGACCGGCTCCGGAAGAAGTAACCCGCCAGATTTCTGTGATTGAGAAATTTGTAAGCGAACACAAGGTTCAGGAGTAGGACAGGAAACGGGGGACGAACAATGGCGAAACCGAAGATTTATATAGACGGAAAAGAAGGAACAACCGGACTGCAGATTTACGATCGTCTGGCGAAAAGAGAGGACATCGAGCTGCTTCTGATCGATGAGGCAAAGCGCAAGGACACGGAAGAGCGAAGAAAGCTGATTCATGCGGCGGATATCGTATTCCTGTGCCTGCCGGATGAGGCAGCGGTTGAGGCAGTTGCACTGGCGGAAGGTTCTGGGGCGCGCATCATTGATGCATCTACTGCGCACCGGACAGCCAAAGGATGGGCGTACGGCATGGCGGAACTTTCAAAGGAGCACCGCGAGGCGATCAAAACATCCAGCCGGGTGGCGAATCCAGGCTGCCATGCAACTGGATTTATCACTTCCGTTTATCCGCTGGTGGCGCAGGGGATCATCCCGAAGGATTATCCGATGACAGTCTTTTCCCTGACCGGCTATTCCGGCGGCGGTAAAAAGATGATTGCCGAGTATGAATCGCCGGAGAAGCCGCAGAGCTATTTCGCACCCCGTATTTATGGTCTGACGCTGAAACATAAGCATCTACCGGAGATGCAGAAGGTCTGCGGACTTGATTATCCGCCGGTCTTTAGTCCGATCGTGGATGACTACTATAAAGGAATGGCGGTCACGATCCAGCTTCAGAACCGCCTCTTAAACGGCGGGCCGACCGCGGAGGATATCTATGAGAAGCTGGCTGGCTGGTATGACGGACAGAAGCTCATTAAGGTACATCCGTTTGGATATGACGGTATGATCGCGGCGGCAGATATGGCAGGCCGAGACAGTCTGGAGCTGATTGTCAATGGTCACGGGGAACAGACCATGGTGACGGCGCTCTTTGATAATCTTGGAAAGGGTGCTTCAGGCGCAGCCGTTCAGAACATGAACCTGATGCTTGGATTTGAGGAGACAGCTGGACTGGCACTATAGAAAAGTGCTATAATAAAAGAACGGCAGATGGTTTTTTTAGATATTTT
>NZ_FR894976.1:0-1239 GCF_000434655.1 Clostridium sp. CAG:43
GTGCCAAGGCACATTCTTTTTTATCAGATGCTATAAAAAACCAGAAAATATACCGCCATCAGGACTGCTAGAAATCCCGCATTTGCAATCGTGAACCAGCGGAAGTAGATTCCTTTTTTCTTTGGGCAGGAGCGGACGATATATTTGTAAGAAATAAGACTCGCCATGGATGCGATCAGGGTGCCGAGACCGCCGAGGTTAGTTCCGATCAGAAGGGAAACTCCTTTTTCGGTAAATCCGGATAACAGGATGGCGGCCGGAACGTTGCTGATTACCTGGCTGGCCAGAACGGAGACTATCACTTCGTGTCCCGTGATCATACTGGAAAGCAGGGAGCTTACCGCAGGAATGTGTTTCAGATTCCCGATGAAGATGAAGAATCCGATAAAAGTCAGGATGAGAGAGTAATCTACCTGACAGAAGATCTTCGGGTCTGCCAGACAGCCAATCGCCAGAATGCAGATAAACAGGATTGGAAGCGGCAGAAGACCGGCTACGGTGCAAAGGCACAGGAAAAACATTCCCAGACAGCAGAAAAGGCAGCGTTTAGGAAAGGTCTCATCGGAGGTTGTATCTCTACCGGCAGTATCTAGTGAGATAGTCTCCCTTGGTGTAAACATTGTGACGAGCAGCAGCAAAACCAATGAAAGCAGCGAAAATGGACCGATGCTCCGGATAAATGTATCAAGTGAAAGCTCAAAGTGGGAATACAGATACAGATTCTGGGGATTCCCCACCGGAGTTGTCATGCTGCCGAGATTGGCTGCCAGTGTCTGGCAGACGACAACCGGAACGATCCGGTCTTTGCGGTTTACCATCCGCAGCAGTTCCAGAGCAAATGGAACGAAGGTAATTAAGGCCACATCGTTGGTGATCAGCATGCTGGAAAAGAAACACAGAAGAATCAGAAGCTGTTCCAGCTGCCTGAGTGAATGGATTCGAAGCAGCAGTAATTCCCCGAGCTGTCGAAAGAAACCGATGTTTTGGAGGCCTGTGGTTGCTGTCATCAGGCCAAAGAGCAGGATCAGTGTGTGCAGATCCAGATATCCCAGGTATCCGGCAGACGGTGGTATGATAAACATGGAAAGGACAGCCAGAGCCAGGGCGATGGTTAAAACAGTATCCTTTTTGAGAAAAGAACTTACTTTTTGTATCATGATAAAATACTCCCTTGAAAAAGAAAAAAGTGTAACTGTGACCAGTAACGAAAATAGCGGAAACCCTCATGAAAATGAAAGG
>NZ_FR894977.1:0-5371 GCF_000434655.1 Clostridium sp. CAG:43
CGCCAGCGCACCCGCCAGAAGCGAATACACACCAAACAGGAAAAAGCTGTGCAGACAATCTTTCCATCCCGGCCGTTTCTCCAGAAACAGGAGCGCCACATAGTAAATCACCATGAAGAGGCATATCATAATTGATATATAGTAGTTGGACAGGATTGAAAGTCCCAGCATCAGGCAGTAAAAAAGCCCTTTTTTTTCGCGCACCAGCCGCTCCAGGCCGTGCAGGATCAGCGGCAGCAGCACGATGCAGTCCAGCCACATGATATTCCAGCTATACGCCGCCATATAGCCGGACAGCGCATAGAATACGCCGAAATAGCACGCTCCAAACTTCTGTGAACCCGTGTGCTTTTTCAGATACCACGCCATCGAAAGCCCCGCCAGACCGCTCTTGAACACGATCATGTAGGTCATAAATTCGATAATCAGGGACGACGGGCATAACAGCAGCAGCCAGTTGAACGGGCTCGCCAGATAGTACGCATAGAGCGCGGCAAAGTTTACGCCCATGCCGACATCCCAGCTGTAAAGCAGGCTCTCGCCACTTAAAAGCTTATGCCGGAATTCCGAGAAAAACGGCGCATACTGGTGGTACATATCCGTCCGCAGGAAGCTTTCCTGCCCAAAGGGAAAAATACCGCGGTATGCAAAAATCAGGATCAAAATCACCACCGGCAGGAAAAATGCCGCCAGGAGATCATCCGACGGACGGAAAACCGCAGCCAGACGGCCCATTCCGCGGGGTGATTTCTCTGATTCATCCCACTTATCTAATTCATCTAATTCTTCCTGCTCCCAGTCATCATCATTCAACTCATTAACGACATCTGCTCTGGACTCTGAAAGTTTAGATTTTCTGGCATCTTCTTCCTGTCTCCAGGCCGGCATTCGTTCAGCACGTCTCATATCTGTACAGGCAGTCTCCGAATCCACGTCCGCACCTTCCCGCTCGTTCTCATACTCCTCTATTTTCCCCGTTGTTTCCGCTCCCGTAAGCTCCCTGAGTGCTTCTTCCAGTTTACTGGAACTTTCGTCTCGTTCTCTTTGCTCCATCTTCCCTCCATCCAGAATCCAATTCAGGCGGCGTTTTCTCTACTCTTTCCGGCTTTTCCGGTCTGTCTTCAGCATCCATTTCCGCTGTCATTTCCCCACACAGCCCTATTTCGAGGATTCTTTCTTTTTGAAAATAAATAATTTACTGCAAATATAATTCAGCACCAGCGAGATCGCTGATACCACAATCTTACAGATCATATCCTGTTTGATTCCCATGCCATCTACCATCACGATCATCGCCACATACGTGAACACCGATGTGAGAATACGGCAGGAGAAAAACGAAGCCATTTCCTTAAGAAGATATACAGGGTGGAAATTGTAGCTTCGGAATACCCAGATCTTGTTTGTCACATATGCAAACAGGATCGCCGCCGCCTGACAGCAGATCGTCGCCATACGGTAGTTCATGCCGTTGTGGCGGAAAACCGCATAGGAAATCCAGTCCACCAGCGTCGTCAGAACGCCGAATATCAGATACGATATCGTCTCCCTGTTTACAAACTTTCCCCAGATCAGGGATAACTTTTCCTTTATCATCACTTTTTCTCCGAAAAAAGAATTGTATGGGCAGCGGTCCTTCGACATACCCATACAATTCCTGTACTTCTTGGTTTAATATTACATTTCCTCTAACAGCTTGTTGACACTGACCAGCTTGACGCAGAGTGCAAACAGCTCGGTTGCAGTGATCAGATCCTGCAGCGGCGGATAAGATGGAGCAATACGGATGTTGCGATCCTCCGGATCCTTGCCATATGGATAAGTTGCACCGGCTCCGGTCATGACAACGCCTGCTTTCTTGCACTTCGCAACGATCTCCTTCGCACAGCCGTTCAGTGAATCAAAGGAAATGAAGTAGCCGCCGTGCGGTTTTGTCCAGGTACCGATCTCCAGTCCGCCCAGCTCACGGTCGAGAATGTTCTCAACTGCCTCGAATTTCGGGCGCAGGATGTTGGCATGCTTTCTCATGTGCTCTACCATGCCGTGGATATCCTTGAAGAAACGCACGTGGCGGAGCTGATTCACTTTATCATGACCGATAGTCTGAATCTTTAACTGTTTCTTGATATCATCCAGGTTATTGTGGGAGGTTGCGATTGCCGCAATGCCGGAACCCGGGAACGTAATCTTGGAGGTTGAAGAGAATTTGTAAACCATATCCGGGTTGCCGGCTTTCTTACATTCTGCCAGAATCTCCAGCACATGATCCTGCTCATCATCGTATAAATGGTGGATGCCATAAGCATTATCCCAGTAAATACGGAAATCCGGAGCTGCCGGATGCATGCGTGCCAGACGGCGGACAGTCTGATCGGAATAGGAATTACCGGTCGGGTTGGAGTATTTTGGAACACACCAGATTCCCTTTACGGTCGGGTCGGTGGTCACATACTTCTCCACCAGATCCATATCCGGACCATCTGCGGTCATCGGAATGTTGATCATCTCGATACCAAAATATTCAGTAATGGAGAAATGTCTGTCATATCCCGGTACCGGGCACAGGAATTTAACCTTGTCAAGCTTGCACCACGGGGTATTTCCCATAACGCCATGAGTCATAGAACGGGAGATGGTGTCGTACATTACGTTCAGGCTGGAGTTTCCATAGATAATGATATTGTCAGCCGGAACCTCGATCATATCCGCTAACAGCTCCTTCGCCTCGCTGATACCGTCCAGGCCGCCGTAATTGCGGCAGTCTGTCCCATCTTCGCAGGTCAGATCACTGTCGCTGCTCAGTACGTCCATCATTCCCATCGATAAATCAAGCTGCTCTGCACTTGGCTTACCGCGTGACATATCCAGCGTCAGATTCTTGCCCTGAAACTCCCGGTACTGATCGCTCAGATCACGCTTAAGCTCCAGAAGTTCTTCTTTCGTCATCTCGCTATAAGGCTTCATCCTTCAACATCCTCCTTGTTTCTCTTATTTATTTCATCATAATTTCATAATCTGCTTGTCATCCAGCTCCTCTTGTTCAAGGGTTCGGATCATCTCATCTAAGCATCGTTATAATAATAACATAGGTACAAAGGGCATGACAAGCATTAATTTGTTATGTCAGCACATAAAATTTGTTATATGGTACCGCTTGGTTTTTCCGATTCGGTGCATTTCACGGACACCAAATTATAATAAAAACATGATGTTCCCCCTTCTTTCATATACTTATGAAAATATATCTTTCAGGTCACATCATGTTCATTCATTTTCCCATGCATTTTGTTCCATCACGTTTCCGGCACATCATTTCCCCGCTGCTGGTTCCCGCCCTGTTTGCCATCTCTTTCTTCGCCGGGCAGACTGCCGCGCATTTCCTGCGCCGTCCATCCGGGCACACGGTTTCAGCGCCTGTTATCGCCTGTGGCTCGCTCCCGCCTGCCTTTGATTCCGGTTCGATTCCGGTTTCCGCAGATGGAAACTGGGGACTTGGATTTCCCAGTCCAGGGCAGACACCGGTCGGCAATGCCTCCGCCGACACTTTAAAAAATTTTGATGCTTTCTATGTAGGCGATACCTCCAAACCCGTCATCTATCTGACCTTCGACGCCGGATATGAAAACGGCTGCACACCTGCTATTCTGGAAGCACTGAAAAAACACCATGTCCCGGCAACCTTTTTCGTCGTCGGCAACTATCTCGAAACCAGTCCTGAACTGGTAAAACAGATGATCGCAGAAGGTCACACCGTCGCCAACCACACGTATCACCATCCCGATATGTCCCGCATTTCCGACAAAGCAGCATTTGAAAAGGAGCTGACTGCCCTGGAAACACTCTACCAGTCCGTCACCGGGCAGACAATGAAAAAATATTACCGTCCGCCGCAGGGCAAATACAGTGAATCGAACCTGCAGATGGCAAAGGAGCTCGGCTACAAGACCTTTTTCTGGAGTCTCGCCTATGTGGACTGGATGCAGGATCAGCAGCCATCCAAAGAAGAAGCATTTTCCAAGCTTCTGACGCGCATCCACCCCGGCGCGATCGTCCTTCTGCACAGCACTTCGCAGACCAACGCTCAGATTCTCGATGAACTTCTGGCAAAATGGGAGGAAATGGGGTATCAGTTCGGGCAATTAGATGAATTATAAAATTATACCAGCAGCATTTTCCGGATAAACGAAAGGATCGCGCCTCCGATGCTGCAGAACAGCAGAAATCCGTGGTTCGCATTGATCGCCTCCAGCGCCGCATAGCCGCCGTCCACAATCGGCTGTAAGCTGCCCGCATTCTTCGGCATCAGGTACGCTGCCGGACCGGCTACTAATACCAGAACAAGGATGATTATAAACGGGATAAATCCGCGCCCCGTATCGTATTTTTGCAGCCGTACTTTACCACCCGCGTGCTTGCCTGACAGAATCCACAGGCACCAGATCGCGCCCATCAGTACCAGAAATACGCCAATCCCTACATAGAGCCCCAGACCATAATTTTCCTCGGTAATCATAGTTCCGATATAGCCCAGATCGTCGCCGCCATACCGAAATGCCTTCGCATTCGCCCAGGTGATTCCCGCCATCAGAAGAAAGCTGGCTGCCTGCATCACGCGCGCCATCAGCACAACCACGCCGGTCACTCCGGCTGCCGTCACATCCAACACGGACGGACCGTCATTTGAGTCACTCTGCGTATGCGCCTCACTGCGCTCCGCCGCCCGGCTGGTGCGCTCTGCCTCCCGGGACTGGCGTTCCAGTTCCCGCTGGTGGCTGCGCTCCATCCGGTTTTTCTGACGTTCTGAGCGCTCCCGCTCCGACTCCAGAGCATGAAGGCGTTTTTCCATCTGCTTCTGCTGTTTTGCATCCCGCTTATCCTCTTTCGCGCTGGAAGAAGAACGTCTCGCGTCCTGTCGTCTGCGCGATGCCGCTTCACGGTCACGGCGGGCATCCTCCTGTGCCTGGGATTGGCAGCGTTCATTGTCGCGGCGCTCTTCCTCACGCTTCCGTGCGTCCTGACTCTGGCTGCTCCGCTTTTCCTGACTGTTTCGTTTCGATCCAGAGCCGGATTCCGCCTTTTTCTCATCCGATTCCATCCGAGCTGGATTCCGCTGTTCTGAATTACCGTCGTCATAGCTATTTTCCGGCTTTCTTCCCACCTTTTCCTGTTCTCGGCGTACTGTATCATTTACAAGCGGAGTTCCGCAGTTACTGCAAAAATTTCCAACTGCTTCCTGTCCGCATTTTGGACACTTCATTCTATGTTCTCCTTCCTCCAAACGATTCTTTCCATCCATTTCCGCACTCATTTCTGGCATTTGAAACGCATTTAAACAATGTACATTTTTTGTAACTGTTCACGGGTAGGCACT
>NZ_FR894978.1:0-126 GCF_000434655.1 Clostridium sp. CAG:43
CTCAGAAAACAGTACCTGATCGGAATATTCCGCAAACCGCATAAATTCTGTCTGCAAATGCGCTTCATTGGCAACCGCACGGTTGATCTGAAAGACTGTCTGCACCGCCGGTATCTGTAAATTTTC
>NZ_FR894978.1:246-1591 GCF_000434655.1 Clostridium sp. CAG:43
TCCAGCTGTACGCCAATTCTGACAGGGATCGGCGCACCGAGCGCACGACTTTCTGTGCCTTGAGCCGATCCACCGCCACCTCTCGGTACTCCGAAAACAAGCTGTAATTATATTCGCCCTGTACTTCCAGCCGCACATTCTCATGCCCTAAGCGGCTGTTCCAGGCATCATATACTCCTGTGAATATACCTTCCGGACTGTCTTCGCATACAAATACAACCATTTTTCTCTCCTCCGTCTGCTTCATGCCTGCGCCATATGAAAATCATCAAACAGCGACATCTGACGGTACAGCCCGCTCTGTGACAACTGCCACTGCTTCCGCTTCTCTTCACTGATTAGCTGTGCCGCGATCGCATCCTCACGGATCTGCACCGGGTACATCATCCGCCCCGAACAGGTAATGAAGTATACCGCCCGCTTCAACACAACTCCCATCTTTTTCAAATCTTCAAACCGAAGCGCCGTCTGCTTTCTCGCAGCGACAATCCGCATCGCAGACTTTACCCCGATGCCCGGAACCCGCAGAAGCATCTCATACGGTGCCCGGTTTACCTCCACCGGGAACTCTCCCAGGTTCTGCAGCGCCCAGTCGTACTTCGGATCCAGAAACACATTAAAATTAGGGTGTTTTTCACTCAGAAGTTCCGACGCCCGGAAGCCATAGTAGCGCATCAGCCAGTCCGCCTGGTACAGACGGTGTTCTCGCAGAAGCGGCGGTCCGTCCGGAAGATCCGGAAGCAAGCTGTCCTCATTCACCTTGATAAACGCCGAATAAAAGACCCTCTTTAATCCAAAATTCCGATACAGCGCTTCCGCGACCGCAACCATCTGATAATCACTCTCCGGAGTCGCCCCGACAATGAGCTGTGTGCTCTGACCGCCGGGGACGAAATAATTCTTGCGGTTTGAGATATTTCCCAGTCCGAAACTGCCATAGATCGATCGTCCTGGGATGACACGGGGGATCTCCGGTGTATGTGTCCTTCCAACCCTTTCATCCGTTCCCCCCGGCTCTTTCGACCTCATAAATCCTTTTACCTTGTCTCCATTCCGCCCCCAATCCATCTTTGTCTCTGTCTGATTCAGACTCAGAATTCCCTTGTCAGCCTGCAGACATTCCCTTTCCCCTTTTCCTATCGCTTTACCACCAATTCCATATCTCCCGTCTCCCGGAATCTGAATTTCTCCGCGCTCTTTCTGCGGAAGCCATGCCCCTCTGCTCTCCAGACGCCCTTCCTGCTCCAGCTGTCTCGCGATCCCAGTCTGGATCTGGCGCATCGGGCGCAGTATCTTGTCCCGCGTCTTTCCCGGCGCCAGGCGCGCCAGACCATCAGCCGTCGGA
>NZ_FR894978.1:1623-3624 GCF_000434655.1 Clostridium sp. CAG:43
AGATTCACACTCATCCGGTCCGCCAGAAAGCCCACTCTCTCAATCAGCTCCGGATCTGCCCCCGGAATTGCTTTCACATGGATGTAACCGTTAAATCGATGGACCCGCCGAAGCCGGTACAAGGTCTGATACAGCAGTTCCATCGTGTGATCCGGTGTCTCCAGCACACCGGAACTTAAAAACAATCCTTCTATATAGTTGCGCCGGTAGAATTCCATCGTCAGACGGCAGACCTCCTCTGGCGTAAAGGAGGTACGGACCGTGTCATTGCTCCGACGGTTGACACAGTAATGACAGTCATAGATGCACTGGTTCGTAAATAAAATTTTCAGCAGGGAGATACAGCGCCCATCCGAGGCAAAACTGTGGCAGATGCCGTCCACCCGGCTGTTTCCAAGAAAGCCTTCCTTTCCCTTTCTACCCACGCCGCTGGATGTGCAGGCGGCGTCATACTTCGCCGCATCCGATAAAATTCTTAACTTTTCTTCGATTGAAAGATTTTCCTGTATCAGCATGAGGTTCTTCCTCCTCCCGTCCTGCCGAACATTAGTTCTGGTTTTATCATACCATACTCCCTTTTTAAATGCAAGCTTTTTCGAACATACATTCTGTCATTATTCCCATATGTGTTACTGTTCACGCATGCCCAGTAACGGAATTTTGCTGATGCTTCGCATTCCAAATCAGCAAAATCTGCAGACAGAACTGTATCCGAACCTTGCCAATCTCCGCCTTTAAATTTTCTCTTAAAATATAATTTCGATAACACATGACAATATTTCTGATTGTTTTCCTCGCAAGCCGCGTTTATAATAAAGAAAGATTAAAGGTATAGAATGAATTATTCTTATAGGTAGGATGAAGGAGGAGTTTACAATGGCTATTTTAGTTACTGGAGGCGCCGGTTACATCGGCAGTCATACCTGCATCGAACTTTTAAACGCCGGATATGAGGTCGTTGTCATGGACAACCTTTACAATGCCAGTGAGGAAGCGCTGCGCCGCGTGGAGAAAATCACCGGCAAGCATGTAACCTTTTACAAGGCAGATATGCTGGATCACGAGGCAGTCAATGAGATTTTTGAAAAAGAATCCATCGATTCGGTCATTCATTTTGCAGGCTTAAAGGCAGTCGGGGAATCCGTTGCGAAGCCACTGGAATATTACCACAACAATATCACCGGAACCCTGATTCTCTGCGACGTAATGCGCAATCATGGCGTCAAGAAAATCATTTTCAGCTCCTCCGCTACCGTATACGGAGATCCGGCATTCGTCCCGATCACCGAAGAATGCCCGAAAGGCAAAATCACAAACCCTTACGGTCAGACAAAGGGAATGCTTGAACAGATTTTAACTGACCTGCACGTGGCAGATCCGGAATGGAATGTTGTTCTGCTCCGCTACTTCAACCCAATCGGTGCACACAAGAGCGGTCTGATCGGCGAGGATCCGAAGGGAATCCCGAACAACCTGGTTCCTTATATCGCACAGGTTGCTGTCGGCAAGCTGAAATGTCTCGGTGTCTTCGGCAATGATTACCCGACTCCAGACGGAACCGGTGTGCGCGATTACATCCACGTAGTTGACCTTGCGGTCGGTCATGTAAAAGCACTCCAGAAATTTAACGATAAGCCAGACGTATATATCTACAACCTCGGCACCGGCAAAGGCTACAGCGTACTCGATGTTGTCAAGGCTTACGAAAAAGCCTGCGGCAAAACAATTCCTTATGAAATCAAGCCACGCCGCGCCGGCGATATCGCAACCTGCTACTCCGATGCTACCAAAGCGAAAAATGAACTCGGCTGGGAAGCTCAGTACGGCATTGAGGAGATGTGCGCTGACTCCTGGAAATGGCAGTCGATGAACCCGAACGGATATCGGGACGCTGAGGACTAAAAGAAAATAAAGAATGTGCCTTTTTGTGTAATAGGGAATTCCAGGAAATTTCCTATTACATGACAAAAGCGGCTGACAGATGTCCATCCTAACATCTGC
>NZ_FR894978.1:3655-5834 GCF_000434655.1 Clostridium sp. CAG:43
AGCCGCTTTTTCTGTTCTTTATTTGTGTTCCGCAAATCCCCGCCGCATTTTTTCCAGCGCCCGCTTCTCGATCCGGCTCACATAAGAACGCGAAATCCCAAGTCTGGCGGCAATCTCCCGCTGCGTCTGTTCCTTTCCGCCAAACAGCCCGTACCGGCTGCGTAAGACGATTTTCTCTGTTTCTTTTAAACACGCTTCATAGGCGCGGTAAAGCTGTTCAATTTCCTGCTTTAAAATAATGGTTTCCAGAACTTCTTTTCCTTCTGCCTCCAGCACATCCATCCGGCTAACGGTTTCTCCATCTTTATCTACCCCGATCGGGTCATATAATGAGATATCCTTTGCATATTTTTTACCAGCACGGAAGGTCATCAGAATCTCATTCTCGATACATTTCGCCGCATACGTCGCCAACCGCGATCCCCGCTCCGGATGAAACGTATTGACCGCTTTAATGAGCCCGATGGTGCCGATCGACAGGAGATCTTCCATTTCATAATCTGTACCCTGATATTTTCTGGTCACATGCGCCACCAGCCGTAAATTTCGCTCTATCAGAGTATTGCGTGCCTCATGGTCTCCCTCTTTCATGCGTTCCAGACAGGACCGTTCCTCTCCAGGTGTCAAAGGCTTTGGAAATGTATGCAAAGAAAAAGCCACCCTGAAGCTTACTTACTGATAGTTTATGCTTCGGTGGCTTTTCCAGTGCACCACTTGCTTTTCCGATTTTAGAAAGGAAGCTAAAAATCATACCATCCAGCCGGTTATAAATCCGCTACTTCTAAAAATATTGATACCTCTTTCTCTTCGCCACCAAAAAGATAACTGACACCGTCACGGACATACACTCCGCCACGATAATTGCGCCCCAGATTCCGTTCAGGCCCAGGAGCAGCGGCAGAATGATAACCGATGCACTTTCAAACACAAGAGTACGCAAAAAAGCTATCAGCGCCGAGGTCAGTCCATCTCCCAACGCCGTAAAAAAGGCGGAACTGAAAATGGAGAAACCGCAGAATAAAAACGAAACCGCATAAATGGAATACGCATGTACCGTCATGTCCAGAAGCCCGGCATCATATCCTACGAAAATAGCTGCCAACGGTGCCGCCATCACCTCGGACAGCAGCAGCATGCTCAGAGACGCCGCCGCGATCAGAACCACACTGCGCTTTAGCAGGTTATTTAGCTCCTTTTTATTTCCTGCGCCGTAGTGATAGCTGATAACCGGAGCTACGCCGGTCGCATAACCGATGAAAATCGCAAGGAAAATAAAGTCCACATACATGATGGTTCCGTAAGCTGCGACTCCGTTTTCTCCCGCGTAGCGCATCAGCTGCGCGTTATACAGCATGCCGACAATGGACATGGAAATACTGCTCATCAATTCCGATACACCGTTGGTGCAGGCACGTCTGAGCGCTCCTCCATCCCACTTTGGTCTGCGAAGGCGCAGGCTGCTGCTGTTCTTCCGCAGGAAATAAACCAGCGGTATCGTTCCGCCTATGATCTGTCCCATCGCAGTCGCCATCGCCGCTCCGGCAATTCCCCAATGGAACACTCCCATGAACAGAACATCTCCCGTCATATTGAGCACACCCGAAATGATCGTTACAATCAGCCCCAGCTTCGGCTTCTCCGCCGTCACGGAAAGGCTGCCAAACGCATACTGCAGCATTAAAAACGGAAGCGCCACCAGAATGATCCGTCCATACCGGATGCAGTCCGCCAGCATCTCTCCCTTCGCGCCAAGAAAGGCAGCGATCTGCGGTAAAAACAGAATACTGATAACCGCAATTACCAGACCAGAAACAACGGTCGCAGCGATCAGAAGGGAAAAAATCTCCTGCGCCTTCTCACGCCTGCCCTCGCCCATAATCCGGGCGATCAGGGCACTTCCACCCGTGCCGAACATAAATCCCATGGCACCTACGACCATCAGAAACGGCATAATGAAATTGACCGCCGCAAACGGCGTTTTTCCTACAAAATTCGATACAAAATATCCATCTACCACTCCGTAAATGGAGGTAAAAATCATCATTAAAATAGATGGAATTGTAAACCGGATCAATCTCCCAAAACCGAAATGATCCGATAACTGAATCCTCTGTTCCATAACATTCTCCTGTCAAATTTTTAAGTAATTCTGTCATTATATCACGATTCGCATCTTCGA
>NZ_FR894979.1:0-2918 GCF_000434655.1 Clostridium sp. CAG:43
GGTACTATGCCAAATATCCAATTCAGAAAATACAGTCTGCAAATCAGAACTATTTGTCATATATTTCCCGATTTTTTTCTCTGTCGCCTACTTTCTAATTCCCTGATTCTATTGTATAATAATTTTAATAGGGTGCCAGATCGCGAGCGGGCACGGTTGGGAGGTAGTATCTATGAAGAATATTCTGTTTATTGCATCGGAGGCGGTTCCATTTATCAAAACAGGAGGTTTGGCAGACGTTGTCGGATCCCTTCCAAAATGTTTTGATAAGCAGTATTTTGATGTGCGTGTCATGATCCCGAAGTATCTGTGCATCAAAGAGTCATTCCGCAATGAAATGAAGTATGTGAACCATTTTTATATGGATTATCTGGGACAGAACCGGTATGTGGGCATCCTGGAATATGAATATGAGGGCGTGACCTTCTATTTTATTGATAATGAGAGTTATTTCTGGGGTGACCGCCCGTATGGGGACTGGTATTACGATCTGGAGAAGTTTTCCTTCTTCTGCAAGGCGGCTCTCTCATCCCTGCCGGTGATCGGCTTCAAGCCGGATGTCATCCACTGCCACGACTGGCAGACGGGACTTATCCCGGTGCATCTCAAGGACAAATTCCACGGCGGCGAGTTTTTCCGGGATATCAAGTCCGTCATGACGATCCACAACCTGAAATTCCAGGGTGTGTGGGATGTGAAGACAATCCAGCATTTCTCTGAGCTGCCGGACTACTATTTTACACCGGATAAGCTGGAAGCTTACAAAGACGGCAATATGTTAAAAGGCGGCATCGTATACGCGGATGCGATCACGACGGTCAGCAACACCTACGCGGAGGAGATCAAGACTCCGTTCTACGGCGAGGGACTGGACGGTCTGATGCGTGCGAGAAGCAACAGTCTGCGCGGTATCTTAAATGGTATCGATTACGATGAATTTAATCCGGAGACAGATAAACGGATCGTACAAAATTATAACGCAAAGACATTCCGCAAGGAGAAATCCAAGAATAAAAAGGCGCTGCAGGCGGAGCTGGGACTGGCGCAGGACGAGAAAAAGTTCATGATCGGTATCGTCTCCCGTCTGACCGACCAGAAGGGACTAGACCTGGTACAGTGTGTGATGGATGAGATCTGTACGGAAGATGTACAGCTGGTTGTGCTGGGAACCGGAGATGAACGGTATGAAAATATGTTCCGCCACTATGACTGGAAGTACAATGATCGTGTTTCCGCTAATATTTATTATTCGGAAGATATGTCGCATAAGGTATATGCAGCCTGTGATGCATTCCTGATGCCGTCGCTGTTTGAACCATGTGGGCTGAGCCAGCTCATGGCGCTTCGCTACGGAACCGTGCCGATCGTGCGTGAGACGGGTGGTCTCAAGGATACTGTATGGCCATACAATGAATACGATGGAACCGGAACAGGATTTTCATTTGCTAATTACAATGCACATGAGATGCTCGACTGCATCCGCTATGCAAAATACATCTATTATAATAAGAAGCGCGAGTGGAACAAGATCGTAGACCGCGGCATGGCGGCTGATTTTTCCTGGCAGACATCGGCTGGAAAATATCAGGAATTGTATGACTGGCTGATAGGATATTAATGACGGACCGAATGATTTAGAGACAGTGGCATATGTGTGGAAGAAAACAGAGGAATTAAGATAGTACAGGAGAGAAACATGACTTTTTTTCAGGAATTGACATCAAACCAGACGCTGATGACCGGCGTGACCGGGTGGGTGGTCGCCCAGGTGCTCAAGACGATTCTGGACATCGGGCTGAACCATTCGTTCAACCCGGAGCGTCTGGTTGGCTCCGGCGGTATGCCGAGTTCCCACTCATCCACTGTATGTTCGCTGGCAACGGCGGCGGCGCTGCGGTACGGAGTGGGGAGCTTTGAATTTTCCATCAGCTTTATTCTGGCGATGGTTGTTATGTATGACGCGATCGGTGTCCGGCAGGAGACAGGAAAGCAGGCAAGAGTTCTGAACCGCCTGCTTTTCGATGATTTCCTCAAGCTGGACGGCGTGGTGTTACAGGAAAAATTGAAGGAATACGTGGGGCATACGCCGATACAGGTAGCAGCAGGCGCGATTTTAGGCATTTTGATTGCATTTATTCTCGATCCGATGTTCATATAACGAACATCGGATCTTTTCATTTTGGCTGATAGATGGTATAAATATAGGGATAACGTGTATCTAAGCGTTAAATGAAACTGAGGAAATGAGAACAGAACAATGGAACAGAGAAGAGACATAGAAAATACCAAACCTGCCTGCCGGTTAATTCTGGCGAGTGCGTCTCCGCGCCGCAGGGAGCTTTTGGAGCGGATTGGGCTGAAACCGGAGATTCATCCGAGCACCTTGGAGGAAAATCCGCTCTGTACGGAACCGGCGCAGGTTGTGATGGAACTGGCGGAACAGAAGGCGCGCGATGTGATGGCGCAGGTGCGTGAGGAGGCACGGACGACGGGAATCCCATTTTCCGGGATTATCATTGGTTCTGATACCGTTGTCAGTGTGGATGACGAGATTTTAGGAAAACCGGCGGATCGGGATGAGGCGCTTGAGATGATCGGACGGATCCAGGGGCGCAGCCACCGTGTATACACGGGCGTGGCGATCCTGACTGAGGATCGGGAAAGCTGCTTTGCGGTTGAGACGCGGGTGGATGTATATCCGATGAGCGATGCGGAGATCGAGGCGTATGTAGACTGCGGCGAGTCGATGGACAAGGCGGGCGCATACGGCATTCAGGGAAGCTTTGCCGCGCATATCCGCGGAATCGACGGTTCTTACACGAATGTGATGGGACTGCCGGTCGGAAGACTCTATCAGGAATTGAAGCGGATCTGCCCGGAGAAGATAGAAGATCTGCTCAAGCATACGGTCTGAGGTG
>NZ_FR894980.1:0-3958 GCF_000434655.1 Clostridium sp. CAG:43
CGTTAGTGCCTTTTTGTGTAATAGAGAATTCCAAGGGATTTCCCATTATACAAAAAGACACATCGCGTCTGCAATGTGTCTTCGTAATGAGGCATCGGGGATTCGAACCCCGGACAACTTGATTAAAAGTCAAGTGCTCTACCGACTGAGCTAATACCCCATATGCCCAGAACCGGAATCGAACCAGTGACACGAGGATTTTCAGTCCTCTGCTCTACCAACTGAGCTATCTGGGCATCCTGAGGAATCCTGTGATTCTCATGTTCGCTCTTGTTCAGCGACATGCATTATTATACTAAAGGGAGCTGCGATTGTCAAGGATTTTTTTGAACTTTTGCAAAAACTTTTTAAGCTTCACAACCTGGCAGTTACTGTTCACACATTATGTAAACTTAATGCAAAATCATCCAAATTTTAGAGTTGACAAATCTACTCCGTTGTGTTTATAATTCAGATAACGAAAACACAGAGAAACCGATGAGGAAGAGGAGTATCTGACCTATGTATCGCCACAGAGAGTTCCGGATGGTGGAAACGGAACGCCTTACCGTCAGTGAATGGACTTCCGAGGGCAGCCTTGAACGATTGCTTCAGTAGAGGCTGACGGGACCCCACCCGTTATCCATCGGGGCACGTATGATGGTACGTGTAAGCGAGTGGACATTTTCACAAATGTCAATTTGGGTGGTATCGCAGAAGTTTACGCTTTTGTCCCATGTATGGGGACAGAGGCGTTTTTTAGTTTCTGGAAACATTCTCAGTAAAATCTTTCATCACGGCGCGCGGCGCCAAACCAAAGAGAATCTTCTTTCCAGACACATTCTTTACTCTGCTCCGGCAAGGCAGACTGATACATCTGCCATCCAAAACAAATATCAAAATAAGAATAAAGAATGGAGAAAATGACTATGAAAAAGAATCTGAAAAAATTATTTGCACTTGGATGCACCGCAGCCCTGACACTGACAACCGCAGGATGCTCTTCCAGCACATCCAGCAACGCTTCCGAAGCAGACACCACCGCCGAAACCTCTCAGGAAGCTTCCACGGACAAAAAAATTTATAATGTAGCGATTGTCAAACAGCTCGACCACGCTTCCCTCGATGAGATTGCAAATGCAGTCGAGGCAG
The DNA here is from genome assembly GCF_000434655.1 of Clostridium sp. CAG:43. NCBI lineage: Bacteria > Bacillati > Bacillota > Clostridia > Eubacteriales > Clostridiaceae > Clostridium > Clostridium sp. CAG:43. Next base: position 1,132 of record NZ_FR894980.1, read on the forward strand.
AGTTAGATAAAATCGCCGAGGATAACAATGTAGCCATTTACTACGAACTGTACTCCGGCCAGAATGACCAGACAACCTTAAAGCAGATTGGTGATCAGGCGGTTGCTGACGGTGTTGACGCCATCATCCCGATTGCAACCCTGGCTGCACAGGTAGCGACCGTATCCGCACAGCAGACCCAGACACCGGTTGTCTACGCCGCTGTTTCCGATCCGGAAGCCGCTGAGCTGACCGGCATCGACTATGTAACCGGTACCAGCGATGCGCTGAACACCGAGAAAATCATGGATATGATGTTTGCCGCAAACCCAGATGTTAAAAATGTGGGGCTTTTATATTCCTTATCTGAGGCAAACTCAACCAAACCGATCGCGGATGCAAAGGCATACTTAGATGAAAAAGGCATCTCCTACACCGAGCAGACTGCAAATACCAACGACGAAGTAATTACCGCTGCCTCCTCCCTGGTTGCTGACAAAGTAGACGCTGTCTTCACTCCTACCGACAATGTCATCATGGCAGCTGAGCTGGCTATCTTCAATGATCTGGCCGATGCAGGCATCCCGCACTATGCCGGCGCTGATTCCTTCGTCCGCAATGGCGCATTTGCCACCTGCGGCGTCAACTACACGGCTCTTGGTACACAGACCGCTGACCTTGCTTATCAGGCAATCACCGAAGGCATGGACGGCATGGAAGACTACTACACCGCAGAAGGCGGCATCGTAACCGTAAATACCGAGACTGCAAAAGCCCTGAATATCGACACAGCTGTATTCAAAGACTTTGGCGATGTTGTAGAGGTTACAACCACCGAGGACTAACATCCTCATCCGATGGCACTTTGTTTTTCATTTGCCTGAGATTTGTTTCATAACCGATCCACCAATTTTTACATATTATAATGTTTGACTGACTTTCATGTACTCTCAGAGCCGTAAGACAGACCAGACGCCAGCCGCATCCCCCGCTTACCACGCGGCTGGCGCATCTGCCTTATGAACGCTCTGGGAGTACAGATCATTCTACGGAGGTAATTTCCCATGCTTCATATTTTACAAACCGCTCTGGAACTGGGATTTCTGTATGCGCTGGTGCCGATGGCGCTGTTCTTGAGTTTCCGCATACTGGACATCGCGGATATGACGACGGACGGCTGTTTCGTCCTCGGCACAGCGGTATCCGTCACAATGGCTGCGGCAGGGCATCCATTTCTCGCGGTTCCGGCTGCCATGCTTGCAGGCATCTGCGCCGGATTTGTCACCGCATTTCAGCAGACCCGTCTCGGCGTGCCGTCCATTCTCGCCGGTATCATCACCAATATGGGACTCTACACCATCAATCTGATGGTAATGGGCTGGAGTGCCAACGTGAGTCTTTTAAAGACAGAGACCATCTTTTCCCTGCTTCAGAAAACCGGTATCGGGGGTGACTGGTATGAAGCACTTCTGGCAATCTGCGTAACTGTGCTTGCGGGCGCACTGCTCGTCTATTTTCTCGGTACCCGTCTGGGACTCTCCATCCGGGCAACCGGCAACAACATTGACATGGTGCGCGCCTCCTCGATCAACCCGACATTTACCATTACAGTCGGCTTATGCATCGCCAATGCGCTGACCGCACTCTCCGGCGCAATGGTCGGTCAGTATCAGAATACCGCCGACATCAACGGCGGCACGGGTATCGTCGTGATCGGTCTTGCCTGCCTGATCATCGGTGAAACCGTCCTCGGACGCCGCGGCGTGGCAAGAGGTGTCATCGCCACCGTCATCGGTTCGATTATTTACCGTTTTATCTACGCTATCGTCCTGTATACAAAAATCATGCCTGTACAGGGGCTGAAACTGGTCACCGCTGTGATCGTAGCGCTGGCAATCGCATTTCCGACGATCCGGAAATGGGCGGCATTCCAGACACGTAAAAATGCAGCGGCACGCCGGAAGGGAGGACACGGAGCATGTTAAATATTCAGTCGATATCAAAAACTTTTAATCCAGGAACTGTCAACGCCAAACAGGCGCTCTCCGGGCTGTCCCTGCATCTGGATCACGGAGATTTCGTGACAATCATCGGTTCCAACGGCGCCGGAAAATCGACCCTGTTCAATGCGATTGCCGGCAGCTTCTACGTCGATGACGGCTTTATCGAGCTGGACGGCGAGGACATCACCTATATGCCGGAGCACAAGCGCAGCCTGATGGTCGGCCGCCTCTTCCAGGACCCGTTAAAGGGAACGGCGCCGGGCATGACGATCGAAGAAAATCTTGCCCTCGCCTATCTGCGGACTGCAAAGGGGAAATCGCCATTTTCCCGCATTTCCAAGAAAGATAAGGATGCGTTCCGCGAACGCCTCTCCCTCTTAAATATGGGGCTTGAAGACCGGATGACCCAGCCGGTCGGACTTCTCTCCGGCGGTCAGCGCCAGGCGCTCACCCTGCTCATGGCAACCCTCATCACGCCGAAGCTTCTGCTGCTCGATGAGCACACTGCCGCCCTCGATCCGGGAACAGCTGAAAAAGTACTGGAGCTGACGAAAAATATCGTTGCTGAGGAGAAAATCACCTGCCTGATGATCACCCACAATATGAACCAGGCTCTGGAGCTCGGAAACCGCACGCTCATGATGGCAAACGGAAATATCGTGCTCGACGTCGGCGGCGCAGAGCGCGCTTCCATGACTGTCGAGGATCTGATCGCCCGCTTCAAGACCGGCGCAGGCCACGCACTGGATAATGACCGGATTTTATTGTCGGAATAATTTTAAAAAAGCAAAAAATTCAAAAAGTCCCATCCTTTCAGATTTGAATCTGCATAAGGATGGGACTTT
>NZ_FR894980.1:3987-11029 GCF_000434655.1 Clostridium sp. CAG:43
ATTTCTCTTATCCAATTTCTATTTCCCAAGCACATCCGAAAGCGCTGCAAACTGCGCCAGCGTCAGCGTCTCGCCGCGCACGGACGGGGAAAGTCCCAGCGACTCGATTGCGGCTGCGATCTCTTCCTTGCTAAAGGAGAGATCCTGCGCGTTGGAAAGCCCGTTCTGCAGGGTTTTCCGGCGCTGGTTGAAGGACGCGCGGATGAGACGGAACATTAAATCTTTATCCTTTACCTCCACCGGCGGCTTCGCATGGCGGGTCAGACGGATGACCGCTGAGCCGACATTCGGACGCGGAATAAAACAGTTCGGCGGCACATTTGCCACGATGTATGGCTCGGCATAATACTGAACCGCCAGCGACAGCGCGCCGTAATCCTTCGAGCCCGGACCAACCTGCATCCGGTCTGCGACCTCTTTCTGCACCATAACCGTAATATTGTCGATCGGCGCGCCGCTCTCAAACAGCCCCATGATGATCGGGGTCGTGATATAGTACGGCAGGTTCGCCACGACCTTAACCGGACGTCCGCCGCCTTTTTCTTCCGCCATTTTTTTTATGTCAATCTTTAAAATATCTTCATTGATAACAGTTACATTTTCGCAGTCCTGAAGCGTATCTTTTAAGATCGGAATTAGATTTGTGTCGATCTCCACGGCGATGACCTGTCCTGCCGCCTGTGAAAGGCGCTGTGTCATCGTACCGATGCCAGGACCAACTTCCAGGACGGTGTCCTTCTTGGTCATGCCCGCCGCTGAGATAATCTTGTCCAGCACGTGCGTATCAATCAGAAAATTCTGACCGAATTTTTTCTGGAAGGCAAAATTATATTTCTGTATTACTTCGATTGTATTCTTCGGGTTTCCAAGATCCATTCCGAAAATCCTTTCCCGGGTGTCCGGGACACCCCTTTTTACGGTAACCGGTACAGCCTCCGCGCATTCTCTTCAGTCGCACGGACGATCTCTTCCGGTGTACATTTCTTGATTTCTGCCAGCTTTTCCGCCACATATGGCAGGTTCAGTGAGGAGTTGCGTTTGCCGCGGTTGGGAACCGGAGCGAGGTAGGGGCAGTCGGTTTCGAGTACCAGACGGTCGAGCGGCGCCATCTCGGCTACTTCCAGAAGCTTTTTCGCGTTCTTGAAGGTCAGTACGCCGCCGATGCCTAAGTAAAAGCCCATCTTTAAATACTCTGCCGCCATCTCTTTTCCATAGGAGAAGCAATGAATCACACCGCCTATCTCCCCGGAGTGCTCTTCCTTCATGATATCGAGCGTATCCTTCGCCGCGTCGCGGCTGTGGATGATGACTGGAAGTTTTAATTCCCGAGCCAGATTTAACTGGCGGTGGAACCATTTCTTCTGGGTCTCATGATCCGGCTCTTCCCAGTAATAGTCGAGACCGATCTCGCCGATCGCCACGATCTTCCCGGACTGTGCCAGCACACGGAGTTCGGCAAATTTTTCCTCGTCAAGCTCCGCCGTGCTGCTCGGATGGACACCTGCTGCCCCATAGATAAACGGATATTTTTCCGTCAGGGCAATCGTCGTCTTCGTAGTTGCCATATCCGCGCCGACATTGACGACCGTGCCGATCCCGCCTGCTGCCAGAGCGGAAAGAAGTTCTTCCCGGTCCCCGTCAAACGCCTCATCATCGTAATGAGCGTGTGTATCAAATATCATATAAGTTATATTCCTTTTTCCTTAGCAGATCTCCGCACCCGCCGGCATCTCTTTCTCCGTTGTCATCAGGGACAGCTTTCCGTCTGCATCCTCGGCACACAAAATCATGCCCTCGGAGAGCAGACCTGCCAATTTCGCCGGTTTTAAGTTGGTCACAACCATGACTCTCTTGCCGACCATCTCCTCCGGGGAGTAGGAATGCTTGATGCCGCTGATGATCTGGCGCACTTTGCTTCCGACCTGAACCTGGGAGCAGAGAAGCTTCTTGGACTTCGGAACAGCCTCGCAGGAGAGGATCACGCCAACCTGGAACTGCAGTTTTGCAAAATCATCGTAGGTAATCTCTGCTTTCGGCTCGATATCGATGCCCTCGGCTTTCTCGTCCTCTTCCTTCTCCGGCTCTGCCTTTGCAGCAACCGCCTTCTTCTGCTCTTCCTGGATAACTTTGACTTTCTTCATCACATCGTCGAGTTTCAGGCGGGCAAAGAGAACCTCCGGCTCCTCAGTCACCTTATTTCCGGACGGATAACGGCCAAATTCATCCATCTGTGACAGTTCACGTTTTACGGTATTTAATTCTTTTAAGATCTTCTCAGAGGTCTCCGGCATGAAGGATTCAAGCAGGGACGCACCGATCGTGATAGACTCAACCAGGTTATAGAGAACAGTCGCAAGACGATCCTGCTTGTCCTCTTCCTTTGCCAGAATCCACGGGGTTGTCTCGTCAATGTATTTGTTGCTGCGGCGGAAAATATTGAAGATCTCGGTGATCGCATCGGCAACGCGCAGCTTATCCATCTTCTCATCGACCTTGCGGACTGCTTCCAGCACTACCTTCTTCAGCTCCTCGTCCACCGGCTCCGTCACGCCCTTGTCGGCTACTACGCCGCCAAAGTACTGGTTCGTCATCGATACCGTTCTCTTTACGAGGTTGCCGAGGATATTTGCCAGATCCGAGTTCAGTCTCTCTACCATCAGCTCCCAGGTAATAACGCCGTCGTTCTCAAACGGCATCTCATGCAGAACGAAGTAGCGGACTGCATCCACGCCAAAGAAATCAACCAGTGTATCGGCGTAAATCACATTTCCCTTGGATTTACTCATCTTGCCGTCGCCCTGTAACAGCCACGGATGACCAAATACCTGCTTTGGAAGCGGCAGGTCGAGTGCCATCAAAAAGATCGGCCAGTAAATGGTATGGAAACGGATAATATCCTTACCAATCAAATGCAGGTCTGCCGGCCAGTATTTCTTGAACAGCTCGCCGCTCTCGCCGTCGCAGTCATATCCAAGACCGGTGATATAGTTGGTCAGTGCATCCAGCCATACATATACAACGTGCTTCGGGTCGAAATCAACCGGAATCCCCCATTTAAAGGAAGTACGGGAAACACACAGATCCTGCAGGCCCGGAAGCAGGAAGTTGTTCATCATCTCATTTTTACGGGAAACCGGCTGGATGAACTCCGGGTGCTCATTGATATAATCGATGAGTCTCTGCGCATATTTGCTCATACGGAAGAAATATGCCTCTTCCTTCGCCGGCTGTACCGGGCGTCCGCAGTCCGGGCATTTGCCGTCTACGACCTGGGACTGGGTCCAGAAGGACTCGCACGGGGTACAGTAAAGTCCCTCATAGCAGCTCTTGTAAATATCGCCCTGATCATAGAGCTTCTTGAAAATCTTCTTTACCTGCGCCTCATGATCCTCGTCGGTGGTGCGGATAAATTTGTCGTAGGATGTATTCATCAGATCCCAGATCGTCTTGATCTCACCCGCCACGTTATCGACAAACTGCTTCGGCGTGATGCCAGCCTCATCTGCCTTTAACTCGATCTTCTGACCATGCTCATCGGTGCCCGTCTGGAAACGCACATCGTAGCCCTGCGCCCTCTTGTAGCGCGCAATGCTGTCCGCCAGCACGATCTCATAGGTATTTCCGATATGCGGTTTGCCCGATGTATAGGCAATCGCAGTTGTTATATAGTAAGGTTTCTTACAGTTCTGACACATTTATCATGCCCTCCTTATTAAAATTGCGCTTTAAATTGTGTTCTTCACAAAAAAAGCCTCTAACCGCCCATGGTTTTCCATCTGCGATTAAAGGCAAGCCACCTTCTTTTCTCTGCCTTTTCTTCATATATAAATATATAGATTAAGTCTATCTGTTTTGCATCCCTTTGTCAAGTATGGTATACTTGCAGACATATATATTTGTTTTGGAGGTATTATATTATGCAGAAACGCTTTTCCTTCCCGCCCCTGCCGCGCACAGCGCTCGCGATCGCTGCAGCTGCTGCCCTGGCGCTCTCCGGATGCGCTGGTTCTTCCGGCTCAGGAACCCCCGCCGAATCCTACGCCGCTTCCGGGCAGACTGGTTCTCCTTCCAATGCATCGTCCGATGCTGCCAGCGAACAGGCGCGTTTTGATGCGTTTCTGGCACACCAGTTTCAAGAAAGCGTGCAGGACGATCCGCTCTCCCTTCATTTTCTTGTCCGGAATCCGGAAAATTACGGTATCACCGAACCGGAGATGAAATTTCCAGAATATTCCCTGGAACAGCTTCAAAAGGATTCCGAGGAAAACGCGGCCGTTCTTGAGGAACTTTCTTCCTTCGATACCTCTCTCTTGACCTCCGACCAGCTCTTCACCTACCGGATGATGAAGGACACACTGGAGACAGAATCCGGCTCGAAGGGACTGGAACTCTACAATCAGCCGTTAAGCGCCCTGATCGGCACGCAGGCGGAACTTCCGACCTTATTAGCCGAATACACATTTTACAACCGTGCCGACATCGACCATTACCTGGCACTGCTTTCGCAGATCGACACATATTACAAGCAGCTCGCAGCGTATGAACAGGTGCAGGCAGACGCCGGTCTCGCACCGTCCGACGACACCATCGACCGGATTTTAAAATCCTGTAAAAGCTACCTCATCCGCCCGGAAAACAGCCTGCTGACGGAAACATTTGCTTCCCGCTTAAATGCGGTTGAGGGCTTAAGCAATGCAGAAAAGGCGTCCTACAAAGCAAAACATCTGACCATTTTAAAGGAACACTTTATCCCGGCATATACAAACCTCTCTAAAGCACTGGAATCGCTCAAGGGCTCCCATCCGGAGGCAGGAGGACTTAGCACCTACGAACACGGCAGGGAGTATTATGCCTATCTTGCGGCGGCGCTGACCGGCACAGATTCCTCGGTCGATGCGCTCAAAACGCGGATTGAGAAGCAGATGCAGGCAGATTTATCCGAAATCCGCGGCCGCTTAAAGGAACATCCGGAACTCGTCCGGCAGATGACCGACTCTGCCATCACACTCTCCGATCCGGATGAGATCCTTCAGAATTTACAGGTGCAGATTCAGGATGATTTCCCGGCGCTTACAGATACCTCCTACACGCTCAAATACGTCCCGGAAGCGCTGGAATCTTCCCTGTCCCCGGCGTTTTTCCTCGTACCGCCGATCGATTCCGACGGTTCCAACACCATTTACATCAACGAAAAAGCAAGCACTGAGCAGAACCTCTACACCATGCTGGCGCACGAGGGCTATCCGGGGCATCTCTACCAGTCGGCTTATTTCAATGGCCGGGAGCCGGTTCCGGTACGGCGGCTTCTTGCCTGCGGCGGCTACAACGAAGGCTGGGGACTCTACAGCGAACTGTACGCCTACTCCTTCGACAACGGACTGCCGGAAGCGGTCAAACCGCTGATGCGCTGCAGCGAAGCCAGCAGCTACGGGCTGTACGCGCTTCTCGACATCTGCATCCACTATGATGGCTGGGATCTCGCCACAACCACCAGTTATCTGGAAAATTCCTACGGATTTACGGATCCGGAATCCGCGCGCGAGATATACCTGGCAATCATTGATAATCCGGGCAATTACCTGAAATACTATACCGGCTATCTGGAAATCCTGACCATGCGCCAGGAAGCCGAGGAGGTACTTGGAAACAAATTCAACGCCAAGAGCTTCCACCAGTTCATCCTGAACATGGACGGCGCTTCCTTCCGGGTCATCAAACCGTATTTTCAAACATGGCTGATGACGGAGAAATTGCACGTATAATGGAAAAAGAGCGGAGTCTCCCTGTATGCATCCGCATACTTCAGAGATCCCGCTCTTTTCGCATTTTCATGCTTTAGTTTACTTTCTTGTAATTCTTCTCAAAGCTCATCGGACCGTCGCCGATCTTCTCGCCTGCTACGCTCAACTCCAGCGTCTTTGCCTCGTAGTTCTGGATAAATGTATTGGCAATGGCCATGACAACCAGCTTGTCAGAGGACTCCTTTAAGGAGGAGAGATCCAGCGTCAGGGCGCCGTCCTTCTGCTCAAATTTATCCACGGTGATTCCCTCTTCAATGACGCCCACCTCTGCCATCTTATCAAGCAGTTCCTGTGCATCCAGCTCATCGCCGTCAATGCCATCCATATTCTGTTTTAAGCCGCTCTTATCAGATTTTACAGAATATACGCAAACCGTTACCGTCGGATCTGCATCCGTTACCACCATGCTTTCTTTCTCAGCCACGCCGTCTACAGTCTCCTGCTGCGCCGCACCTGCCGGGGCAGTTCCATGTTCGCTGGTCTCTCCTGTATTTCTTGCCGTCGGCGCACATGCGCCCAGAACAGCTGCCATCATAAGACCAGCTGCCATTACCATAAATTTCTTCATAATGTACCTCCTTGTATTCTCCTCGCAGCGGTTGCTTCACGGTTTTCGCAACCGTTTTTGTCTTTCACACCTGTTTCCATCCAGTGCAGACTACATCCATTCTTTTTACCGCTGCCCATCCTTACTCCTAAACCACTGATTCAGCTTCATCAGCGCCTTTACCAACGTCTGCATCTCATCTTCCGACAGATCGCTTGTCAGGCTCTCGATCATCTCCCGGTGGAACCGGGCGTGATGCCCATACGCTTTTCTGCCCCGCTCTGAAAGAGAAATATATACGACCCGCCGATCCTCGAGTCCCCGGCTTCGTTCCACATAGCCTTTTTTGACCAGGCTGTTCATGGCAATCGTGAGTGTTCCCACCGTAACGGACAGTTCTCTGGCAATCGATGACATATTTTTCGGTTCACCAATCCCGATCGCTTCGATCACATGCATATCGTTATTCGTGATGTCTTTAAACTCCGGCGTAATGATTACTTTCTGTTCTATGTCCATCACATCGCGGAACAGCGTCACCAGAAGCTCATTCAGCGTCTCATAATTTCCCACAGTTTTCCCTCTCATCCTTGGTTTCAGCGCGCAAAACGGCAATTTACCCTACCGATTATACAATATTCTGTGCGGCAAGACAACTAGCAAATTTCTTACATCTTCTCTTATAACATGGCAC
>NZ_FR894981.1:0-8338 GCF_000434655.1 Clostridium sp. CAG:43
CAGTGCGGTCTGCCGAAAGAGATGGCGATCGAGCTGTTTAAACCGTTCGTTATGAAAGAGCTGGTTTCCAACGGAACCGCTCATAACATTAAAAATGCAAAGAAGATGGTAGAGCGCCTTCAGCCGGAGGTTTGGGACGTTCTCGAGGATGTAATCAAAGAGCATCCGGTTATGTTAAACCGTGCTCCTACACTGCATCGTCTGGGTATCCAGGCATTCGAGCCGATTCTGGTAGAAGGTAAGGCAATCAAGCTGCATCCGCTTGTTTGTACCGCGTTCAACGCCGATTTCGATGGCGACCAGATGGCGGTACATCTTCCGCTTTCCGTGGAAGCACAGGCAGAGTGCCGTTTCCTGCTGCTTTCCCCGAACAACCTGTTAAAACCGTCTGATGGTGGTCCGGTAGCCGTTCCTTCCCAGGATATGGTACTTGGTATCTACTATCTGACCCAGGAACGTCCGGGCGCCAAGGGCGAGGGCATGGCATTCAAGAGCATCAACGAGGCGATTCTTGCATACGAGAACAAGGTTGTTACCCTGCATTCCCGTGTCAAAGTAAGAGTAACCCGCACGATGCCGGATGGCACAACGAAGACTGGTATCATCGAGTCTACCGTTGGACGTTTCATCTTCAACGAGATCATCCCGCAGGATCTGGGCTTCGTAGACCGTTCCCAGAAAGAGAACGAGCTGAAACTGGAAGTTGACTTCCACGTAGGCAAGAAGCAGTTAAAGCAGATTCTGGAGAAGGTTATCAATGTCCATGGTGCAACCCAGACAGCGATCACCCTGGATGATATCAAGGCGATTGGCTACAAGTTCTCTACACGTGCAGCCATGACCGTATCGATTTCCGATATGACCGTACCGGCAAGCAAGCCGAAGCTGATTGCTGACGCGCAGGCAACGGTTGACCATATCGCAAAGAACTTCCGCCGTGGTCTTATCACAGAGGAAGAGCGTTACAAAGAAGTTATCGAGACCTGGAAGGCAACCGATGATCAGCTGACTCACGACCTGCTGACAGGACTTGACAAATATAACAACATCTTCATGATGGCTGACTCCGGTGCGCGAGGATCGGATAAGCAGATTAAACAGCTTGCTGGTATGCGAGGACTGATGGCAGATACGACCGGTCATACGATTGAACTTCCTATCAAGTCCAACTTCCGTGAGGGTCTGGACGTACTGGAGTACTTCATCTCCGCACACGGAGCTCGAAAAGGTATGTCCGATACGGCTCTGCGTACTGCCGACTCTGGTTACCTGACCAGACGTCTGGTAGACGTATCCCAGGATCTGATCGTCCGCGAGGAGGACTGCTGCTGGGATAAGCCGGAGATTCCGTATATGGAGATCAAGGCATTCATGGATGGTCAGGAGACCATCGAGACATTGCAGGAGCGTATCACAGGACGTTTCATCGCTGAGACAATCACAGACCCGGATACAGGTGAAGTGGTGATTGAGAAGAACCATATGTGTACGCCGAAGCGTGCAGCGGCTGTTATGGCAGCACTGAAGAAACAGGGCAGAGATTCCATCAAGATCCGTACCGTCCTGACCTGTAAATCCCATATCGGTGTGTGTGCGAAGTGCTACGGTGCCAACATGGCAACCGGTCAGCCGGTTCAGGTCGGTGAGGCAGTCGGCATCATCGCGGCACAGTCCATCGGTGAGCCTGGTACACAGCTGACCATGCGTACGTTCCACTCGGGCGGCGTTGCCGGTGGCGATATCACACAGGGTCTTCCGCGTGTCGAGGAGCTTTTCGAGGCACGTAAGCCGAAGGGACTTGCTATCATCGCTGAGTTTGGCGGTGTGGCAACCATCAAAGATACCAAGAAGAAACGTGAGATTATTATCACGGATAATGAGACGGGCAATTCCAAGACATACCTGATTCCTTACGGCTCCCGTATCAAGATTCAGGACGGCGCGGTTCTGGAGGCTGGTGACGAGCTGACTGAAGGTAGCGTGAACCCGCACGATATTCTGAAGATCAAGGGCGTCCGCGCCGTACAGGATTACATGATCCAGGAAGTACAGCGTGTATACCGCTTACAGGGTGTAGAAATCAACGATAAGCATATCGAGATGATCGTACACCAGATGTTAAAGAAGATTAAGATTGAGGAAAGTGGAGATTCCGACGTACTGCCGGGCGTATCCATGGATGTACTCGATTTCAACGAGATGAACGAGGCGCTGGAAGCCGAGGGCAAAGAGCCGGCGATCGGACGTCAGGTTATGCTGGGTATCACCAAGGCATCTCTGGCAACCGACTCCTTCTTATCCGCTGCATCCTTCCAGGAGACAACCAAGGTTCTGACCGAGGCTGCCATCAACGGAAAGGTAGATAAGCTGATTGGTCTGAAGGAGAACGTTCTGATTGGTAAGCTGATTCCGGCTGGTACCGGTATGAAGCGTTACCGCTCCATCAAGCTGAACACTGATGTTGAGGAAGAGGATGATATCGATCTGGCAGAGGACGACTTCAACGAGCCGGCTGAACTGGACGAGGCAGACAAGATTGTACTCAACGAGGATGAGCTGAGGGAAGAATAATTAAAAATGAAAAACGGAACCGTTTTTTGGAGATCGCCGCAGAGATGCGGCGGTCTTTTTTTGTTTCATAAAACCGTAAGAAATAGAAGCACGGGATTGGTTGAATCGAAGGGGAAAATCCGTTATACTTATAAAGGAAATGTTTAAAATCCAAAGTAATGTGATTAAATTGTATAAATTTAAAGAACAAATTTAACGATTTTAGACTTTCAAAACAGAAACAATTATTTAAAAAATAGAGACATTGGAAGGAGATTATATAGATGAAGAGACACAATCGGCTCAAAAAACATACACTGGGACTGGCGGCGGCTCTGCTGGTGACAGCCGGTATGTCGCAGATCGCGCTGGCAGGTGACTCGGTGTATGTCAATACGTCTTCCCTGCGCTACCGGACATCGGCGCAGATCAAGGACAATAATATCGCGGGCAATCTGTCCTACGGTCAGAAGCTGGAGCGCGTGGGAACCAGCGGACAGTGGACGATGATTCTTTTGAATGGAAAGAAGTATTACGTTTCATCCGCCTATGTGACAAGCAAAAAACCGGCATCTGCAGGTGCTGTCCAGACAACCAGCCAGACAGCAGCGGGAGCGCAGACATCCGGCGGCACGGCGATCGCACTTTCTTCTAATTATAAATACGCAAATTATTCGAAGATCAACAGCGGAACTGCGACCCTGTACCGCTCGACTGCTTCCAACAAGAAAAATAAAGTGGTCTGTGTCAATGCCGGACATGGAACAAACGGTGGCGGAAGAGTCAAGACCCAGTGTCATCCGGATGGAAGTGCGAAAGTAACCGGTGGTACAACCGGAGCCGGTGCTACCTCAGCAGTGGCAGTTTCCAGCGGTATGACCTTTGCAGATGGAACAGCAGAGAGCAAGGTAACACTTGCTATGGCAAAGGTGCTTAAGACAAAACTTCTGAATGCAGGCTATGATGTACTGATGATCCGTGAATCAGATGATGTACAGCTGGATAATATAGCCCGTACGGTCATTGCGAATAACAACGCGGACTGTCATATAGCCTTGCACTGGGATTCAACCAGCAGCAACAAGGGTGCCTTTTTCATGAGCGTTCCAAGCAATGCAACCTACCGTGCGATGGAGCCGGTTGCCTCTCATTGGAAGCAGCACAACCAACTGGGCGAGTCGCTGATCAGCGGCTTAAAGAGCGCGGGTGTGAAGATTTATTCCAAAGGCAGCATGGAGATGGATTTGACCCAGACTTCCTATTCAACGATTCCGAGTGTGGATATTGAGCTGGGAGATAAGGCGTCCGATCATTCGGGTGCGACGCTTGAGACGCTGGCGAACGGACTGCTGACTGGCGTGAATACGTTCTTCGGACAGTAAAAACTGAAAGGAGGAAAGTGTATGGGATTGGTAGCGTTTATTATGGCATATGCATTATTTGCGTTTATCTTTTATATTCTGCAGGTAATTGCATACTGGAAGATCTTTACAAAAGCCGGGGAAGAAGGATGGAAATCCATCATTCCGATTTACAATGGCTATGTACAGTACCGGCTGACCTGGGATGTGCAGTATTTCTGGGTGGCACTGGGACTGGCGGTCGGCGGAGGTATTTTAAATTCCTTCGGCGGAATCGTGGGAGTTATCGGTTCGCTTGCGCTTCTGGGAACAGCACTCATGAATGTGGTGGCACTCTATAAGCTGGCGTGTGCCTATGGTCACGGGATAGGATTTACGATTGGTTTATTTTTCCTGAATCCGCTTTTTATGCTGATTCTTGGTTTTGGTGATTCGGAGTACATGGGACCGCAGGAGTAGTGGAAATGAAGTTCCGGGATATTTAAGATATTTTCCAGATAAAAAAGAGTCAGACGAGACAATAGAGGGTTTTGCACTGTACCTGGATACAGCGTAAAACCCTTTATTTTACGGGAAAAATTTGCATTTTATACCTTGACAGTGCAACTCAAACTAGCTATAATAAGTAAGCGTGCAAAATTCAAGGAATTTCTGCGCGGAAATACAAGCTTAAAAAGCAACCACAGACAATATCACAGGAGGTGAAAAGGATGCCTACATTTAACCAGTTAGTAAGAAAGGGAAGACAGACATCTGAAAAGAAATCAACAGCTCCGGCTCTGCAGAAGGGATACAACTCTTTACAGAAGAAAGCTATCAACGTTTCTGCACCGCAGAAGAGAGGCGTGTGTACAGCCGTTAAGACTGCAACACCTAAAAAGCCTAACTCTGCTCTTAGAAAAATCGCCAGAGTTCGTCTTTCCAACGGTATCGAAGTAACAAGCTACATCCCGGGTGAGGGACACAACTTACAGGAGCACAGCGTTGTTCTGATTCGTGGTGGTCGTGTAAAAGACTTACCAGGTACCAGATACCACATCATCAGAGGTACTCTTGATACTGCAGGCGTAGCCAACAGAAAACAGGCGCGTTCCAAATACGGCGCTAAGAGACCGAAAGACAAGAAATAATTTTAATTAGGTAGAAGTTCTATTAGATTTAGAATGAATGTGCCGGACTTTGATATTGATCCTGTAGGTTGCAGGGAATCATAGAACCGCGCACGAGACGCAGGTTGAACTTGGAGAGAACCTGCCGGGCAGGAAGAGAGGAAGCACCGTGCTCAGTGTCGCGCTGAAAGACGCGCTCGCTTCTCAGGTGCGCTTTCACACTAAGCTCGTGAGGGACCTCGCTAAGTGTTCAATGCGAGTACCTAAGATCTAATGAATGGCTCCCGCGGCTCCCCGCCGGAGCAGATATTAAGGAGGGAAGTAACGTGCCACGTAAAGGACATACTCAGAAAAGAGACGTATTAGCGGATCCGCTGTACAACAACAAGGTTGTTACTAAATTAATCAACAACATCATGCTGGACGGCAAAAAGGGCGTTGCTCAGAAGATCGTATACGGCGCGTTTGATCGTGTCGCTGCAGAATCCGGTAAGGAAGCTGTAGAGGTTTTCGAAGAGGCAATGAACAACATCATGCCGGTTCTGGAAGTTAAGGCAAAACGTATCGGTGGTGCTACCTATCAGGTACCGATCGAGGTTAAGCCGGAAAGAAGACAGGCTCTTGCACTTCGCTGGATCACTCTGTACTCCCGTAAGAGAGGCGAGAAGACTCAGGAAGAGAGACTGGCAAAAGAGATTCTGGATGCAGCTAACAACACTGGTGCATCTGTGAAGAAGAAAGAAGATATGCATAAGATGGCAGAGGCTAACAAGGCATTTGCTCATTACAGATTCTAATAGGAGGAAAAAGCTTTGGCTGGAAGAGAATATCCGTTAGAGAGAACCAGAAATATTGGTATTATGGCTCATATCGATGCTGGTAAGACTACCACTACTGAGCGTATTCTGTATTATACTGGTGTTAACTATAAGATCGGTGATACTCATGAAGGTACTGCTACCATGGACTGGATGGCTCAGGAGCAGGAGAGAGGTATTACCATCACTTCTGCAGCGACAACCTGTCACTGGACTTTGCAGGAAAACTGCAAACCGAAACCAGGCGCTCTGGAGCATCGTATCAACATCATCGATACCCCAGGACACGTTGACTTCACGGTTGAGGTTGAGCGTTCCCTGCGTGTACTGGACGGCGCTGTAGGTGTATTCTGTGCTAAGGGTGGTGTAGAGCCGCAGTCTGAGAACGTATGGCGTCAGGCTGATACCTACAATGTACCGCGTATGGCATTCATCAACAAGATGGATATCCTGGGTGCAAACTTCTATGGCTGTGTAGAGCAGATCAAGACCAGACTTGGTAAGAATGCTATCTGTTTACAGCTTCCGATCGGCAAGGAAGATGATTTCAAGGGAATTATCGACCTGTTCGAGATGAAAGCATACATCTACAATGATGATAAGGGTGAGGACATCAGCATCCTTGATATCCCGGAGGATATGAAGGATGACGCTGAGCTTTACCACACCGAGCTGGTAGAGAAGATCTGCGAGCTGGATGATGATCTGATGATGGCATACCTTGAGGGTGAAGAGCCGTCTGTAGATGAATTAAAGAAAGTATTAAGAAAAGCAACCTGTGAGTGTCAGGCTATCCCGGTATGCTGTGGTACCGCATACAGAAATAAGGGTATTCAGAAGCTCCTGGATGCTATCATTGAGTTCATGCCGTCTCCGCTTGACATCCCGCCGATCAAGGGTGTTGACCTGGATGGCAACGAGACTGTAAGACATTCTTCCGACGAAGAGCCGTTCTCTGCTCTTGTATTCAAGATCATGACCGACCCGTTCGTAGGTAAGCTGGCTTACTTCCGTGTGTACTCAGGTGTTATGAACTCCGGTTCATACGTACTGAATGCAACAAAGGACAAAAAAGAGCGTGTTGGACGTATCCTTCAGATGCATGCCAACAAGCGTCACGAGCTGGAAAAGGTTTACTCCGGTGATATCGCAGCAGCGATCGGATTTAAGTTCTCCACCACAGGTGATACTATCTGTGATGAGCAGCATCCGGTAATCCTGGAGTCCATGGAGTTCCCGGAGCCGGTTATCGACATCGCTATCGAGCCGAAGACCAAAGCTGGTCAGGACAAGATGGGCGAGGCTCTTGCAAAACTGGCAGAGGAGGATCCGACCTTCCGTGCTTATACAAACAAAGAGACTGGTCAGACAATCATCGCTGGTATGGGCGAGCTCCATCTGGAGATTATCGTAGACCGTCTGCTTCGTGAGTTCCACGTTGAAGCTAACGTAGGTGCTCCGCAGGTAGCTTACAAAGAGACCTTCACAAAGGCTGTAGATGTAGACAGCAAGTATGCAAAACAGTCTGGTGGTCGTGGTCAGTACGGTCACTGTAAGGTACACTTCACTCCGATGGATCCGAACGGCGAAGAGACCTTCAAGTTTGAGTCCAGCGTTGTCGGCGGTGCTATCCCGAAAGAGTACATCCCGGCTGTAGGCGAAGGTATCGAAGAGGCTGCTAAGGCAGGTATCCTCGGCGGATTCCCGGTACTCGGCGTTCACGCTGACGTATACGATGGTTCTTACCATGAGGTCGACTCTTCTGAGATGGCTTTCCATATCGCAGGTTCCATGGCATTCAAGGATGCTATGCGTAAAGGTAACCCGGTACTGCTTGAGCCGATCATGAAGGTTGAGGTAACCATGCCGGAAGAGTATATGGGTGATATCATCGGTGATATCAACTCTCGTCGTGGTCGTATCGAGGGTATGGAAGACATCGGCGGCGGCAAGCTGGTTAAGGCTTATGTTCCGCTGGCAGAGATGTTCGGTTATTCTACCGACCTTCGTTCCAGAACTCAGGGACGTGGTAACTACTCCATGTTCTTTGAGAAATATGAGCCGGTTCCGAAGAGCGTTCAGGAGAAAGTTCTTGCTGGAAAAGCTGAGAAATAATTAAAAATGTAACTATATTGCCTTTTCCGGGCAGATAACTGCCCGGAAAAGCAATATTAGGCTTGAAAAAACGGCTCTAATCGAATATAATTAGAGTCAGCCTAACATAAATTGAGATACCCGTATTGGGTGTAAATTAAGGAGGACGTCTTAAAATGGCAAAAGCAAAGTTTGAAAGAACTAAACCGCATTGTAACATTGGTACTATCGGACACGTAGACCATGGTAAAACAACCCTGACAGCAGCTATCACAAAAGTTCTGGCTGCAAGAGTAGCTGGTAACACAGCTGAGAACTTCGAGGATATCGATAAAGCTCCGGAAGAGAGAGAGCGTGGTATTACTATCTCTACTGCACACGTTGAGTATCAGACAGAGAAGAGACA
>NZ_FR894982.1:0-1624 GCF_000434655.1 Clostridium sp. CAG:43
TCCGCAAGCTCCAGACTGATGAAGCCGCCGCCCGCCAGCACAGCGGACTTGGGATGGTTTTCGCTGATGTACGCCTTGATGCGGAACGTGTCCTCCACGGTACGCAGGGTAAACAGCTTGTTGAGGCCCACACCGGGGAGCCGGGGCTGGGTAGGCTTGGCTCCGGGAGAGAGAATCAGCTTGTCATAGCTCTCCTCGAACTCCTCACCGGTTTCCAGATTTTTCACGGTAACTTCTTTTTTTTCGGGATGGATAGCTGTGACCTCATGGCGCACCTTCATGTTTACACGGAACCGGGAGAAGAAGCTTTCCGGGGTCTGGAGGGTCAGATCCGACCGATCGGTAATCACATCACCGATATAGTATGGCAGACCACAGTTGGCATAGGAGATATACCCCGAGCGCTCAAACACCACGATCTCCGCCTGCTCGTCCAATCTGCGAATGCGGGCCGCAGCAGTAGCGCCGCCTGCCACGCCGCCCACGATAACAACCTTCATATCAATGCTCCACCTTTCCTGCATAAGCGGCGATGCCGCCGATATTTTTGATGTTGGTATACCCCATGCCCCCCAGCACGCTGACCGCCTGAGCGCTTCTGGCTCCGCTATGGCAGTAGACAAACACGGGCGTATCTTGATTATTTACGAAGCTGGTCACCTTGTCAAGAGACTGCAGAGGCACATTCTTGCTGCCGGGGATATGGCCCTCCCGGTATTCCTCCGGTGTTCGGACATCCAGCAGGACCGCGCCGGGCGTTGCATTGTATTCCCTGACGCCCTCACCAATGTCGGGCCCTTTCAGAAAGTCAAAAAATCCCATATCCATGTCCTCCTCACAGCATGGCCAGAATCTGCGCCTTGGGCTTCGCACCCACCGTTTTATTGGCAAGTTTGCCGTTCTTCATCACCACAAGGGTGGGGATGCTCATGACGCCGAACTGCGCGGCCAGTTCCGGCTGCTCGTCCACATTGACCTTGCCAACTTTGATGTCGCCGCGCTCAGACGCGATCTCATCCACAACTGGGCTGACCATCCGGCAGGGGCCGCACCAGGGCGCCCAGAAGTCCAGTAGGACGGGTTTCTCGGAATTCAGAACCTCATTCTGGAAATTACTCTTATTGATATGGATGACAGACATATACAAGTCCTCCTGTGATCTTTTGTTTGATGTCTCCATGATAACCTGAATTTTCTACAAGTTCCGTGATATTGTCACGCTTCGCCGCTGACGGTTTCTCCCGTCCAGTCATTGATACCGCCGAACTCTACGATATTTGTGTAGCCCAGCTTTACCAGCTTTTCGGACGCCTGCTTGCTGCGGTTGCCGCTGCGGCAGTATACCAGGATCAGCTGCTCCTTGTCTGGCAGCTCCGGGATGTCTTCGGTGCCGATGGATTCGTTGGCAATATTAATCGCACCGGGAATATGCTTTTCACTATATTCCTGAGCAGTCCGGACATCGAGGATGATGTATCCGGTTTCCTCCTCCATCATCGTGACAGCTTCCTCCATGGAAATCTGTCGATAGGAAGTTTCAGATGACTGGGCTCCACAACCTGTTAAAAGTAGAAGCATCATTAAAATGGGAATAAATCTTTTCATGTATAGACCTCCATATTCT
>NZ_FR894983.1:0-708 GCF_000434655.1 Clostridium sp. CAG:43
GTTATCGTCTGGAAAATACGAGGGATTCTATTACAAATATTTGTCTGGATAGTGGATTTGAAAGTCAAAGAACGTTTAACCGAACATTTAAAGAAAGATACAAAATATCGCCGAGTGACTATCGGAGTAAATGCGTGAAAGATATGTTATTATAAACGGTTCTATTAATGGAAAAGAGCTTTCTGTATCCACAAAGAAAAATCCGGAACGGAAGTTGCAGACGGAAAACCATACCGTTATAGGAAAAGCAGCCGGAGACTTCCAGAACCAACAGAAGATCCAGAAAAATGATCGTGAACAGAGGCTGGCAGGAATCTACTACAACCGAGGAAGAAATGCAGGCTGTAAACCGGAACATTAATGAGCAGAAAAAGCAGGCCATCGATACGCTACGGCAAACCATTAAGGAATGGGACATTTCATGAAAAATTGGAGAAACTGTTTCCAGAATTAAAATAGACACATATAATTGAACCGGCCTTTCATACATTGAGAGGGCATTCTTAATCAAAACATAGGGGAAATCCGTATAGAAATCAATGAAGATACAAAGGAAACAATGCAGGAGAAGATTAAACGGATGCCGGTTACAGAAGCAAGCCGAATGGCAGTGTACTAAAATTTGGTGGATGTAATTAAAGAAAAAATATGATATAATGTGAGTAACAAGTCGGAATTTGCCTGGCTGTATCCGTCTATCCATGAGAA
>NZ_FR894984.1:0-684 GCF_000434655.1 Clostridium sp. CAG:43
GGAGATACTGTTTGCCGGAGGGATTGTAGATACTCATAAGAGCATACCCGCAATTCCCGCACTTGATTTTTCCTGCCAGCCATGTGTGGGTGGCTTTCCGGGCAGACTGGATTTTCATGTTGTTCATCAGCTTCTTACGGCAGGTCAGCCAGGTGTCGGAGGGGACGATACCCTCATGGGGAGCCAGTACCAGCATTTGGTCTTTCAAGTCGTTCTTCTTGCTGGGCTTCACATCCCGTCCTTGATACAGATAGCAGCCGTTCATGCCCGTAAAATCGGCAACGTCATTGACAATGACTGTACCTTGACTTTTGAAAAATTCGTACACATCAAGGTCTGCCTGCACATAGACAGGATTGCGTAACATCTGCGCCAGCGTGGGGCGTATCAGCTCTTTGCCATGGAACAAAATCCCCTGTTCGGCAAAGTACCGGGTAATGTCCCCGTAGGAAGTTGTGGGCTGGGCGTACATCTCAAACATCAGCCGGATATTGGCCGCTTCCTCCGGGTTTACCACCAGCTTCTTTGTGTTGATACCGTCCATCTTGATAGGCTCCGTATGGAAGCCGTAAGGGGCTTTCCCGCCCATCTTAAAGCCCCGCTGACTGCGGGAGTAGTAAGCGTCCGTTACCCGCTTCTGTATCGTTTCCCGTTCAAGCTGGGCGAACACGATACAGATATTCA
>NZ_FR894985.1:0-609 GCF_000434655.1 Clostridium sp. CAG:43
AAGTGTTTTCTTATGCTGTCGTGTCCAATTACCCCAGCAATCATATTTTCCTTGTTTTCTACTTCATAAAACATCCGTTGAGTACACTCGTCTCTATTTCTCTATAGCCGAAATGCTGTTTTATACAGTCGAACCCCGTATACCCTGCAATGACGTTTTTTCTAAGTGTTGGATTGTTGAATCGAACCCTGTCGGCGCATGAATTTTGTTAAAACTGTATATATCATCCAGTCCAATTCTCACCATTCATTGTTCGTTATGAACAAATCATTCACTTTAACCACTCAAAACATGTAATTATCATCACCATTCATGCTCTACTCAACAGCTGTTTTATGAAGTAGAAATCATCTGTTTTTCTCTATTTTTCATGACTCAACAAACCGTTATGATGTAGGTGTCATTAGCGGGTCAGATAGTGTACTCAACAGCAGTTTCAGACGTTAATGATAAACTCATGGATTTTTGTTGTTTTCTCCTGTTTTCCGCCATTTCTATGATTCTTCTGAAAAAGATGTGCCAATTTTGTGCCACATGGGCCAAAAGTTCAGCGTTTTGTATAAGTATCTAGCATTTATAGCTCATATAGCTGTGAAATATAACCATTTT
>NZ_FR894986.1:0-5214 GCF_000434655.1 Clostridium sp. CAG:43
CGCAGGAGGCGGAAAGCACACATAGTTCGCCCGGATACAGGCGGAACAGCGTTACCTCCCGCCCCTCATCAGAGAGAAGATAGGTGCGGATCTCGCCGGAAAGAATAAACAGCATTCCGAGACATTCATTGTCGCTGCTGTGAACGAACGCACCCTTTTCATAATGACGGACAAAGGCACTTCGACGTAGCGTGTCCATTTCGTGTTCGGTCAAGGATGACCAGAACGGAAGTTGTGTCAATGTGCGTTCCATATCAATGGCAGCTATGCTTACCGCAGCCGTGATTACCGCAGGTGTGACCAGCCTCGCCGTGCTCATGGTCATGGTGGTCACAGTGAACATTGGGATCGTAGCCCAGATTTCCGCTGAGCAATGCGCTCACTGCTGCGTCAGCGTCCCCACTGACACCGCCGTAGAGCTTGATGCCCGCTTCGGCCAGAGCTGCCTGGGCACCGCCACCGATGCCCCCGCAAATCAAAGTGTCCACGCCGTTCTGCATCAGGAAGCCTGCCAGTGCGCCGTGACCGCTGCCGTTGGTATCAACAACTTCCGCATGAGTGATTTTGCCGTCTGCAGCTTCATAAAGCTTGAACTGTTCGGTATGACCGAAATGCTGAAAAATTTGACCGTTTTCATAGGTAACTGCAATTTTCATAATGGAATCTCCTTTGCATTTTTTGTTGGATTTTTCTGTGTTGGCTCTCTGCATCCGGCACCAACGGCCGCAGTGGGCTGCCTCCTGCCCTCCGCAGATGCGGTAGTTTCCCCCGGTGATGTGCAGCGGTTTCCCGTGGACAAGACACGCTGCGATCTTGCGCCGTGCGACTTCGTAAATCTCCTGCACGGTAGAGCGTGAAATGTCCATTTGCGCGGCACACTGTTCGTGGGTTTGCTGCTCCAAGTCAACCAGACGAATGACCTCGTATTCGTCCAGCGTCAGCAGGATCGGCTTGGTATTCTCGCACCCATTGGGGCAGAAGGTATCAACTTGTGGTGCGCCACAAATCCGACGGCACCGTGGCGGTCTTGGCATGGACGCGTTCCTCCTTTTATTTTCGGTATATACCGATTATAACACCTCGCTCAGAAAAATCAATACAGATTTTTCAAAAGCCGCTGTAATGCTTATCAGAATCTCAAATATAAATATGGAAATCGACATTTTTGGTGCAGAGGAGATTATGTGGATGCCAGATGTTGTGGCTGGAGAACCTTTCGATGAGTCTTTAGACTCCGGCACAGGAATAGTTCTGAAGGAGGTTTTGCAATGGAATATACAACTTTAGGAAATACGGATATTCAAATCTCCAAGCTGTGTGTCGGCTGCATGAGTTTCGGCAAGGCAGGAACCATGCACGACTGGACGCTGGATGAAACAGAGAAAGTGGTCAAACACGCACTTGAAACCCTATCTTCCTCACCGCGTTGTGGGAGGCATTGACCAGAATCCCGCGGATGGCAGCCGGAAATGCAGCGCCGTCCCAATCAGCGGCTTTTCTGTTTCCGGTATTCCGTTGGGGTTAATTGGTAGCGTTTTTTGAATAATCTGCAAAAATAGTCAACGTTATGAAATCCTGTCTCAGAAGAAATGAGACTGACTTTTTTCTCGGTTTTTGAAAGCAACTGACCGGCCTGTTTTAAACGGTAGTTAATGAGATAGTTAACCGGCGTTATATGTAAATATTTCCGAAACAGATTCAAAGCGGTACTTTTACTGACCATTGCCTGTTCTGCAATGTCATCCAATGAGATACTCCGTGAGTAATTTAGATGGATAAATTGCAGCATGAGCTGTAACCGGGCTTGAGAAGCGGTTGAATGATCCTTGTGTTCTTCCTGGTATGAAATGTCTGTGTTTTCAAATATTTCCAGCCAGAGATTCTGAAGGAGAGAACTGGTAAGGAGTTCTTTGGATAGAACGGAATCCTGTGCAGAAATAATTTGCCGCATGATAGATAAAACCTTTGCTTGCCAGCATACTTTTTTATGAAATACGAGAAATGGAAATGAGGAAGAAATGATCGGCAGAATATATTTCTGATAAATCAGGCTGTCGCAAGGGGCAATAAAAGAAGGCATAAATACAAAATTGGGAATGAGGGCTTTTGAGGGAGAATAAAGGCGATGGAGTACCTTTGTATTAATGAATATGCCATTTCCTTCGGTTAAATGAAATTGGTATTCTCCAATCCACAAAGTAACGGTTCCGGATTCAATATAAATAAACTCCAATTCAGTATGCCAGTGCCATTCGATACAGTTGAAATCAAAAACGGACAGATCTTCATAGTAAAACTGGAAAGGATAGAAAGTGCTTCCGTGCTGAGCTGTCTCCATCAAATCTTCACCTGTAATGATTTTGGTATAGGTTGTATTTATATTCATAGAAACCCCACTCTTTGAAACATACTTTACGATATTATACAATAAATTTCGGAAATAAATCAATGAAAATAAAGATATTATGTTATATAATTCAATAAAAAACGAGGAGTGATGACCATGCCAAATTACCGGAAAACAAAAATAGCCTGTTATATGGGATTTATTACACAGGCAATTGCAGCTAATTTTGCCCCATTGTTATTTTTGAAATTTCATAATGATTATCAGATTGCACTTGGAAAAATCGCATTGATTTCTACCTGCTTTTTCCTTACACAGTTGTTGGTAGACCTGTTTTGTGCAAAGTTTGTGGACAAAATAGGGTATCGCATCTGTATTGTTACTTCTGAGGTATGTTCCGCAGCAGGATTGGTTGGTCTGGCTTTTTTGCCGGAGCTTTTGCCGGAACCGCTTGTTGGAATTATCCTGAGTGTGATTGTATATGCAGTCGGAAGTGGTCTGATTGAAGTGCTTTGCAGCCCGATCGTGGAGGCGTGTCCATTTGATAACAAAGAGGCAACGATGAGTCTTCTTCACTCTTTTTATTGTTGGGGAGCAGTGGGAACGATTGTGATCTCTACACTGTTTTTTGCGGTGTTTGGCATGGACAGCTGGAAATGGCTGGCTGTCTTATGGGCGCTTGTTCCGGCCATAAATATCTATAATTTTGCAACCTGTCCGATCGAGCATTTGGTAGATGAGGGGGAAGGAATGGGAATAAAAGAACTGTTTCGAAAACCTCTTTTCTGGCTTTCCATATGTTTGATGATTTGCTCCGGTGCATCAGAACTGGCTATGGCACAATGGGCATCTGCTTATGCGGAAGCTGCTCTGGGGCTGTCAAAGACAGTTGGTGACCTGGCCGGTCCCTGCATGTTTGCTGTTACAATGGGGATCAGTCGTATAATTTTCGGAAAATATGGTGATAAAATGGATCTGATGAAATTTATGATCGGATCTGGAATTTTATGTGTGATATGCTACCTGCTTGCTTCTGTATCGTTGAATCCGATAT
This sequence comes from Clostridium sp. CAG:43, assembly GCF_000434655.1. Classification (NCBI taxonomy): domain Bacteria; kingdom Bacillati; phylum Bacillota; class Clostridia; order Eubacteriales; family Clostridiaceae; genus Clostridium; species Clostridium sp. CAG:43. Next base: position 3,402 of record NZ_FR894986.1, read on the forward strand.
CAGGTTTGATTGGATGTATTATCTGTGGCTTTTCTGTTGGGATTATGTGGCCCGGCACAATCAGTATTTCATCAGAAAGATTTCCGGCAGGTGGAACGGCTATGTTTGCTTTGCTTGCTATGGCGGGGGACCTGGGTGGAAGCATAGGTCCGGGGATTGTTGGACGTGTTACACAAAGTGCAGGAGACAATATTCGTGCAGGTATGGGAGTTGGGCTATTGTTCCCGGTTATTTTATTAATCGTGCTTTTTATTTTTACAAGGCAAAAAAATAATAAATGAAAGCTTTTTTACAATTCATTACATAGAAGTGATAAGTCAGAAAACTGCCCAAAGAGTGATGGACTCAATTACAAAATATATTGAATCTAAGCTACTTCTAAAAGTAAATCGTAAGAAAAGTAAAATAGGAAGACCAATAGAGATAAAATACTTGGGATCCACATTTTACAATCAATTCAAAGCCAAGAAGTATAAAGCCAAAGCTCATGAAAAGTCAGTACAAAAGGTAGTAAGAAAATGGAATGACCAAAGGCAAACGGGAAGTGCCAGAAGATGATGCCCTTGACTTTTCTCCAAAAAAGTTTTACTATCAAACTACTATTAGATAGTATTAAAAACTAGATATCGGGGTAATGTAAAAAAGAAGTGGTTTGAAAGTTGAAGAAAGGCAGGGGCGATCAGGACATGAATAAGAAAGCATGGAAAGCGGGTGCGGTATCGGCACTGGCAGTTGGAGCGGGGCTGGCGGCAGCGGCGTCGAAGCGGAAAAAGGCAGGAAAAGTGGTTAAGTCGGCTTCGGATTACCGGAATACGGAACGCGGCAGCCAGGAGAAAAACAGCAAGGGAATTTATTATTCGAAGGGAAATTATGAGGCGTTTGCGCGCCCGGAGAAACCGGCGGGAATTGAGGGCAAATCGGCTTATATCGTCGGAAGTGGATTGGCTTCTCTGGCGGCGGCGTGTTTTCTTGTGAGAGACGCACAGATGCCGGGAGAAAATATCCATATTTTGGAGGCGATGGAGGTAGCAGGCGGTGCATGTGACGGTATTCAGGATCCGACCCGTGGATATGTGATGCGCGGCGGCCGCGAGATGGAGGATCATTTTGAGTGCCTGTGGGATCTGTTCCGCAGCATCCCGTCCCTGGAGGTGCCGGGGGCATCAGTTCTCGATGAATATTATTGGCTGAATAAACACGATCCGAACTACTCACTCTGTCGTGCGACGGTCAACCGAGGCGAGGACGCACACACGGACGGCAAATTCCGCTTGAGCCAGAAAGGCAGCATGGAGATCATGAAGCTGTTCTTCACGAAGGATGAGGATCTGTATGACAAATCCATTGAGGATGTGTTTGATAATGAGGTGTTTGATTCGGATTTCTGGCTGTACTGGAGAACAATGTTTGCGTTTGAAAATTGGCACAGTGCATTAGAGATGAAACGCTATTTTCAGCGTTTTATCCACCACATCGGCGGACTTCCGGATTTCTCGGCACTCAAATTTACGCGTTACAACCAGTATGAGTCGCTGATTCTGCCGATGCAGAAATATCTGGAGGCGGCAGGCGTCCAGATCCAGTTTGGCACCGAGGTTACGAATGTGCGGTTTGACATCCAGGGTAAGAAAAAGGTTGCGAAGGCGATCGAGTACGTGAAGGGCGGCGAGAAGAAGGAAATCGCGTTGACTGAGGATGATTTTGTCTTTATTACGAACGGAAGCTGTACTGAGGGAACGATCTACGGCGACCAGAATCAGGCACCGGTAGAAGGTGCGGAAGTGCGTACCAGCGGCTGCTGGAGTCTGTGGCG
>NZ_FR894986.1:5234-7237 GCF_000434655.1 Clostridium sp. CAG:43
TCAGGTTGCTGCGCAGGATCCGGCATTTGGACATCCGGAGAAATTCTGCTCGGATATCCAGAAGACGAACTGGGAGTCTGCGACGGTCACGATTTCGGATGAGACAATCATTTCCCAGATCCGCAAGATTTGCCGCAGGGATCCGAGAAGTGGACGCGTCGTAACAGGCGGTATCGTGAGCTGCCGTGATTCAAGCTGGCTGCTCAGCTGGACGATCAACCGTCAGGGACAGTTCAAAGCGCAGGATAAGGACGAGATCTGCGTCTGGGTATACAGTTTATTTACGGATGTACCGGGCGATTATGTGAAGAAGCCGATGCGCGCCTGCACGGGCAAGGAGATCACCGAAGAATGGCTGTACCATCTCGGAATCCCGGAGGATCAGATCGAGGAACTGGCTGAGAACCATGCGAACTGTACGCCGACGATGATGCCGTATATTACAGCATTCTTTATGCCGCGGCGTGCCGGAGACCGCCCGGACGTTATCCCGGATGGATGTGTCAATGCGGCATTTCTGGGGCAGTTTGCGGAGACCCCGCGTGATACTATTTTCACGACCGAGTATTCCGTCCGCACCGCGATGGAAGCGGTGTATGGCTTGTGCGGCGTAGACCGCGGCGTACCGGAGGTATGGGGAAGTGTCTACGATATCCGCGAGCTTCTGGACAGCACGGTCAAGCTGATGGACGGCAGATCGCCGCTGGAAATGAAGCTGCCGATGCCGCTTGAAGCACTCAAAAAGCCGATTCTCCGGAAGATTGACAAGACGGTGGTTGGAAAGCTGCTGCGCGATCACGGCGTGCTGAAAGACTGGATGGTGTAAGAGACTGAGGAACGCAGGTGTTACTGGACACGTATGCGTGAACAGTAACACGCAGGTAAATATGGCTGCGTTAGATAAAGGAAGACAGGCTGTCACAAACAGAAGGCCCCGGACGGAAAACGTTCGTTTGGCATTCGTGTGGCAGCCTTTTTTGTGTAACAGGAAATTGTCGTGAGGCACATTCTTTTTCACTTGCCCGTTTTTCTCTGACATGATACAATAAAGATTGGCGTAAATGTAGAAAATTTGAGAAGAAAACGATTTTGAAAAGGATCGTTTGATAGATGTGAGGGAAAATAGATGGATTATTTACTTTGTATCCCGGCGCGGGAGACAAATACGAGAGAGAATTGTGAGAAAATACATAATGTTCTGGCGCGCATGTCCGATACCTACAAACTGCGGATTGTACCGGAACCGGTTAAGAATAAGCAGTTTCCATGTCCGCCGTATTACAAGAAATACCGGATCTACAAGCCGGTAAAGGAACGCGATACGAACGGAGAGGCATATCTGGAAAAAGAAGAGGAAGAGATGCTCTTGAGTTCCTGCAAGACGGAGGAAGAGCAGGAACTGATAAAAAGCTGTATCTATGCGTACCAGTATTCGGCGGCGATCGTACTTAAAAGCTTCCGGGAGAAGGAAAAGAAAAATAAGATGCAGGTTCGACCTCTTTCGGAGCGGACACAGGCGCCAAGAGGCGTAAGTGGTCCGAATAGGGGAACACGTCTGGAAACACCGGAAAAAGCCGAAAAGCCGGAACAGGAGCGCAGCGCACAAGAACGTCCGTCTGGCAGTGACAGACCGGAACGATCGGAGAGGAGCTATCGGAACCGTGCAGCGGATCGTGCTGCAGAGGGGAATACCGAGCGCACGCAGGGCAGAGAGAAAGCTTGCTCAGAGAGAGAGAGGGCAGCTCGTGTTTCAGGAGCCGAGAGAGCAGCGGACAGACGTAGCGGAAACCGCGCGGTGCCGGAAAATGAGAAACGGGAAGACCGCCCGGCTTCTGGAAGGCGGGAGCGGTTTGAACGCCGTTCACTGCGCAGAGGAGAACGACCAGAAGTGGAGAAAAATGAGGTCGTGAAAGACCCAGTGCAGGGCGAACTTCCGTTCCGCGCTTACATGGAGACAGGCAGCCTCCCGGCGTTCCGGGATACGGCAGCAACGGTGCCTGTAC
>NZ_FR894986.1:7259-10101 GCF_000434655.1 Clostridium sp. CAG:43
CCGATACAGCGGAAGAAAGAAGGTTATATGCCGATGGAGCGCAAACCGGCCGCGCAGACGCAGGAGCCGGAACCACAGGTGTAAGGTATGTGACAGAAACAGAACGATAAAATTAAATCATAGAATTTATAGAATGGCATCGAAACAATAAGAGTTCCGATGCCATTTGAGCATCAAACAGGACTATGCTTTCCATTTCTTTATTCCAACCATTCAGTTCTAATCCCCCCTATTTTCCGCATATGAATAAATGCAGTCTGTGAAAAGTACAGAACAGGGACAGAAAAAGGGGGAAATGCGCATGTATGAGAACCGGACGGTGGAAGAGGTGTGTAGGGAGTTTTCGGTCGATTTGCGGACAGGCTTATCGGCAGCGGAAGTGGAGGTACGGCAGCGCCATTATGGGAAAAATGAGCTGCGGGAAGCACCACCGCGGAGTCTGATTGTGCGCATCGGGGCACAGCTTTGCGACTCCCTGATTTTTGTGTTGTTTGCGGCAGCCGGGATCTCCCTGCTTTTGGGCGAGTACGGCGATGCGGGGGTAATTCTGGCGGTTGTCGTATTAAATGCCACGGTGGGCGTGATTCAGGAGGGGAAGGCGGAGAAAGCGCTCGAATCCTTAAAACGGATGACGCAGCTGGAGGCGGTTGTGATCCGGGAAGGAAAAGAGCGGGAGATTGCCGCGCGGGAGCTGGTGCCGGGGGATCTGGTCGTGCTCGATGCCGGGCGGCAGGTTCCAGCCGACCTGCGTCTTACCGAGACAGCAGAAATGCGGGCAGAAGAATCAGCGCTGACCGGCGAATCGCGGGCGGTTGAGAAAAACAGCCATTTTTTAGCCGCCGGTGCGCTTCCGGTGGCAGAGCGTAAAAATGAGACATTTATGACTTCTTACGTGACGGCAGGGCGGGGAAAGGGAATTGTCATCGCCACCGGCATGAATACGGAGGTAGGGCGGATTGCCTCTCTGATCCGCGAGGCGCCGGAGGAGGAGACACCGTTGCAAAAAAGGCTGTCGGATCTGGGGAAACTATTGAGTATTCTTACGATCGGGCTGTGCGTTTTATTATTTGCCCTCGCCGTCTGGCAGAAGCGCGACGTGATGGAAATGCTGCTCACCGCGATTTCCCTGGCGGTAGCTGCCGTGCCGGAGGGGCTTCCGACGACGGTGACGATTGTGCTGGCGCTGGGAGTGACGAAAATGGCGCGGGCTGGCACGATCGTGCGCCGTCTTCCGTCCGTGGAAACACTGGGGGCAGTCAGCGTGGTCTGCTCAGATAAAACAGGGACGCTGACGAAAAATGAGATGACGGTGACGACATGTTATGTAAATCGACAGGAGTATACGGAACAGGAATTGGCGCGCTCTAAGGAAAGAGAAGTGGGAAAACGGCTTTTGGAGGTATTTGCGCTGTGCAGCGATGCCGGGGAGACGGTGGGGGATGCCACCGAGCGGGCGCTGTACGGATTTTGTGAAAATTGTGGTGTTTCTCCGGAGCATCTGCGTCGGAGATATCCGCGGAAAGGGGAGATTCCCTTTGATTCGGATCGGAAGAGAATGACGACGGTGCATGAGCAGGGAGAAAACTGGATTTCTTGTGTAAAAGGGGCGCCGGATGTGATTCTTAAAAGGTGTCGTTATGAGATGGAAGAGGACAAAATTGTGCCGCTGACCAGGGAGAGGCGGACAGAGATTGAGGCGGAGATCACGCGTATGTCCGCGCGTGCCCTGCGAGTACTCGCGGGGGCATATAGGGAGCTTCAAATAGGAAAAATGCCGGATGGAAAGTGGGAGAAACAGGTGGGACAGCTGGAGCAGAACCTGGTATTTCTGGGTCTGGCAGGCATGATGGATCCGCCGAGGGAGGCAGCAGCCGGGGCAGTTGAGGCATTTCGCAGGGCATCTGTGCGGACGGTCATGATCACTGGAGATCATGCAGACACGGCGCTTGCGATCGCCAGGCAGCTGGGGATTGCCAAACGGCGGGAAGAATGCATGACGGGGGCGCAGCTGGAAACGCTGGATGAGGGAGCTCTGGAGGAACGAATCGGTTCTGTATCAGTCTTTGCACGGGTGTCGCCGGAACATAAAGTCCGGATTGTGCGGGCTTTAAAACGCGCCGGGTGCGTGACGGCGATGACCGGGGACGGCGTAAATGATGCGCCGGCGCTTAAATCAGCCGATATCGGGATCGCGATGGGAAAAGGCGGCACCGATGTGGCGCGGCAGGCGGCGGATATGATTTTGACGGATGATAATTTTGCGACGATCGAGAGGGCAATTGAGGAAGGGCGCGGCATCTATGAAAATATACGAAAATCTATACTGTTTTTGCTTTCCTCCAATCTGGGGGAGATTTTAACCATGTTTGCCGCCGTTGCTATCGGAATACCGGCGCCGCTGGAAGCTGGGCACATCCTTTGGATCAATCTGATTACGGACTCGCTTCCGGCGCTGGCACTCGGCATGGATGGAAACGACCGGGAGAACTTGATGCGTCAGCCGCCGCGCCGGACGGGCGAGTCGCTGTTTGCCGGAGGCGGGTGGTTCTGCATGGTATTTTACGGGTCTCTGATTGCAGCAGTCACGCTGGGGGCATTTTTCAGCAGACAGGAGCTTTTGCGGGCACAGACGTATGCATTTACTGTTCTGGGGCTGTCGGAGCTCTTTCATGCGGTCGGCATGCGCTCGCTTACGGGCTCGGCATTTTCACGCAGTCTTGGGAAAAATCCGCTGATGCTTGCGGCAGTCCTTGTGGGGATTCTGATGCAGGTTGCAGTGACGGAGATTCCTTTTTTGATGAAACTCCTTCACACGGTGCGGCTGCACCCGGCAGAGTGGCTG
>NZ_FR894986.1:10143-12529 GCF_000434655.1 Clostridium sp. CAG:43
GCCACGCCGTTGTTAGTGCATGAACTTCTAGCATTTCTTCTTCGGAAACGGCGTTGATACAGCGAAAATGCAGTTTACAGACAAGTGTTTTTGAAGCTGAATGCATTGGCAAAATCCCGTTACTGTTTACGGGTAGGCATTTTTGGAACCGAAAGCGCCGTAAGAAAACGTGGTGGCAGCAGGAATTTGCCGTATTTAAATGCGAAGCCGCGGCAAATTCCGTTACTGGGCACGTATGCGCGAACCGTAACACGCGGCAGGAGATTGAGCAGATTTCGAAAACAGGCTTGTTCTTTTGGACAAAAAAACTTATAATAAAAGGGAGTCCAAGCTGATTTTGTCAGAAAAGTATAAAAAGTTGCTGTCCGCAGACAGGCATTTTTGAAGTCTAAGGTGCCGCATGAAAATAGAATGGAAGCAACCATAGATACATAGGAAGATGAGGGAAGAGATGAGGGAGAAACAGACGAGAGAGGACGCCTCCGGCGTTCGAAAGAAGCCGGTAGCTTCATCCGCACGATCTTCGGGCAGGCGGGGCACCGCAAAGAAAAGCGGGAAAATTGATGTCAGCAAGCAAAAGAAAGCGGGCAAAAATAACAGCCGGAGCGGTGGGCAGATCGTGTTCCATGCGATGGCAAGGATCTTTGGAACCATGTTCAAGACGCTTCTGGTGTGTCTGGTACTGCTGGTGATTGGCGGTGCCGGATTTGGCGCATATAAGCTGATTCCGCTCTATGAGGACTATAAAAGCCAGATAGAGGGAGTGGTGGAAAACAGTACGCTGGATACGTTCCGTTTGCAGGAGGCAAGTTATATTTATGATGCCAACGGTAATGTGCTGGCGAAGCTGACGGGAGACGAGGATTCTAGTTATTTGACGTATGACCAGATACCGCAGAATGCAGTCAACGCATTTGTGGCGATCGAGGATCGGACGTTCTGGGAAAATCCAGGCATTGATATAAAAGGTATTTTCCGTGTCGCAGTCAATTACTTTTTGACTGAGGGAGCAGAAAAGCACGGCGCGAGTACGATCACCCAGCAGTTAGCGAGAAACCGTTTTCTGACCCGCGAGGTGTCGATGGAGCGGAAGATCAAGGAGATGCTGATTTCCTTAGATCTGACGAAGAAATACACCAAAGAGCAGATTATGGAGTTCTATATCAATGATATCAGCTTCGCGAACACGTACTACGGGCTTCAGGCGGCTGCAAGAGGTTATTTTGGCAAGGATGCGGATGAACTGTCTTTGAGCCAGACGGCATATTTGTGTGCGATTCCGAACTCGCCGACGTATTACAACCCGTACCGTCATCCGGAAAATGCGCTGACACGCCGCGATAAGATTCTGGAAGATATGCTGAGTATGGGATTTATTACGGAGAAAGCGTGCAAAGAGGCAAAGGCGGAGGAGATCACGGTCAACCGCCAGAGAGTGCCGCTGCACAACTATGAGACGACGTATGCGATCGACTGTGCGATTCGCTATCTGATGCGCCGTGACGGCTTTGAATTCCAGTATGGATTCCGCAGCGACGAGGCTTACAAAGAGTACAATGCCAATTACAACGAGGTGTACAACCAGGAGCGCGATGCGCTCTATACGGGTGGCTATAACCTTTATACCTCGTTGGATCCGGACAAGCAGACGATCCTGCAGGATGCATTAGATGGAGTTCTGTCCTTTGATGGCAATACATCCGAAAACGGCGTTTACAAGCTGCAAGGCGCGTCCACCGTTATTGACAACAAGACGAACCGCGTCGTGGCGATTGTGGGTGGACGCAGTCAGGAGACGGATACCTACACATTAAACCGTGCGTTCCAGAGCCCGAGACAGCCGGGAAGTTCTATCAAACCGTTGATCGTGTATACACCGGCACTGGAAAATGGTTACACATCGGAAACAAGGATTCCGAATATCGATATTGACGCGGCGAAGCAGAAGGGCGTGGATGTGAAGTCCCTTTCCGGCGAGAGGCTGGAGCTTCGAAATGCGGTCGAGCGAAGTAAAAATGGTGTGGCATGGTATATCTATGATGATATCACACCGGATGTCGGCATGGCATATTTAACCCAGATGCGCTTCGCGAGCGTGCAGGCGGCGGACTATTATCCGGCGACCTCCCTGGGCGGCTTTACCACCGGTATGACGACCGAGGAGATGGCGGGCGCTTATGCGGCACTGTCAGACCGGGGACAGTACCGCGAACCGACTTGTATTATCAAGATGATCAATAACCAGGGCGAAGATATTTTTGAAGATTATGAATCGGTTCAGGTTTACCAGGAGAGCAGCGCCGTGCTGATGACCGATATTTTAAAGGGAGTTGTCACAAAAGGTACGGCGGCGTCGATGGGTTGGAGCGGCAATATAGAGGCGGCC
>NZ_FR894986.1:12557-20147 GCF_000434655.1 Clostridium sp. CAG:43
CCGGTACGACCAACGGCAGCCGTGACGGCTGGTTCTGCGGCATGACGCCATATTATACGATGACGGTCTGGGTTGGCTACGACCAGCAGAAGACACTTTCCAGCCTGTACGGCGGCACGTATCCGGCGAAGATCTGGAAAAATGCGATGGAAAAGATGGTAGAGGGGCTTCCGGCGGCGTCCTTTGATAGCCCGGAGACGGACAATGGACGCGGAGAAGGAACCTATCTGGCAGGTCATCCGGATGCATTTGAAATCACAACCAGCGGATATACCGCGGCGAATTTCAGAAGGGATCATTTGCTCTCGGATGAGGTGGCGAAGCTTCTGGAGTCTGCAAAGAGCGGCGATTCCGGTCGCAGCAGCAAGGAGTTAAAAGAAGACGCCAGCGCCAAGATCGAGCAGATCAAGAGCGAATCCATCAAAGAGCGGATGCAGCGGATCTACAAGACGGGTACGGCAGGAAAACGGTATTCAGCCCCGGCGGTGGTGCCGGAAACACCTGCCGAGACAGTTGAAGATCCGGCAGAATCTAGCACGACGATCGTGCCGGCAGGACCGAGCAGCGACATCGGACCAGGACACGGTCCGGCGCAGGAACCGGCAGTGGGTCCGGCGGCGGAGATTGGACAGTAAAGAATTGAAAATGAGAAGATAATAAAAAGCATTCTTTCATTCAGAGATTAAAGGCTGAGTGAAAGAGTGCTTTTTTGCGTCTATGTGGAATTTGGAAGAATTCAGAAGCAGGCATTACTGCGTATGTTCAGATTCATTTTTCTGCTGTTTCCGGTACTGTGCCGGTGTGCAGCCAATGATCCGTTTGAATGTGGCGATGTAATTGCTGACCTGGTTGTATCCGACCAGTCCGGCAATCTGTGAGATGGGCAGATCGCGGTGAAGGAGGGAAACACTGGTCTGGATGCGGTAATTAGTTAAATATCCATAGGGAGTTGTGTGAAGAATATTTTGAAAAATCCGGCAGCATTCTCCGACGCTGATATTGGCTGATGCAACCAGGTCTGAGAGCTGTAAATCATCTGCGTAATGTGCATAGATGAACAGGAGAATGGATTGCAGGCGCTGCTGGCGCAGGAGGTTAATAGAGGTAGAATTCCCACTGCTGTGAAAATTGGAAATCAGCAGATTCCACATCGAGGCAATCTTAATGCAGATAGAATATTCATTGCCTTTAACCTGATTGGAAAGAAATAAATCGGTTATTTTTTTGTGCAGTCCGATCAACTCTTTTTGCCATTCGAATTCCGGGTGAATAGAGAAAGCGGAGAATTTCCCACCGGCGGTATAGGGCAGGACGTAGTCCTGATCCATGCGGCTTCCAGGAAAAAAGGCAAGAAGGCGGTAAGGAAAATTGAGGCTCGCATAGGAGCCGTCTTCCGACATCTGTGTGACGGCATGAATCAGGGAGGTGTTGACGAAAATCAGATCTCCAGCCTGTCCGGGCAGAGAAAGATTATCTACCTGCATTGTCAATGTTCCGCTTAGTACGAGGGTAAACTGCAGCTCATCATGCCAGTGGAAGTCGCGCAGCCAGCGTCCCGGCGGCTGCATGGAATGAATATCAGAATAGTAGACATTGACCGGAAAATCTTGATCTTGATAGTGGTTGATTTCCTGTAACTGGGAAGTAGATTTCAAAGGATCCCTTCTTTCTATAAAAATTCAATATGTTAAGATTTTGGTATTTTTAGTTATTGATATTGTACCATTTCCACATAAGAATTGCTATACTTTTAAACGAAAAGAGATTTATAGCAGGTGCTAAAAAAATAAATCCCACAGAATGGAAATGTGAGTAAAAAATAGGAGGAAATCAGATGGCAGCAATCGAAAGAAAACCATACATGGATCGGATTGACCGATTAAAACAAAGAGTATTAAAGACCAAGCCAGAGATGGATCTGGAAAATGCAATTATCCTGACAAAGGGCTTCCAGGAATCAGAGGGACAGCCGCTGTGCATCCGGAAAGCATATGCATTTAAGAAACAGTGCCTGGAGAAAACTGTAAAAATCTGGGGGGATGAGCTGATTGTCGGCAATGCCGGAAGCAAGCAGCGCGGCGGTATTTTAAGTGTCGATACCTGCTGGTCGGTTCTGGATGAGGAGCTGGATACCATCAGTACCCGTCCATATGACCCATTCTATCTGCGCCCAGAGGATCGGAAGGCATTTGAGGAGATCATCCGCCCGTACTGGAAGGGACGTTCCACGTATGAGCAGTGGCTGGTACAATGCCCAGATTTTGCAGCAACCTTACGTGACTGCGGCGCTCTTTACATCAACCGTAAATCGGTTCGTGGCTGGGGCGAGACGACTGCGGGTTATTCCAGAGTCATTAAAGAAGGCATGGAGGGAATCAAGGCGCATATCCATAAAGTGCTTGATACACTTGATATTACCCGTCCGGGTGACTATGAGAAGATTGAATACCTGAAAGCGATGGAGCTGGCAGCTGACGGTATCTCCGCATTGGGACACCGCTATGCGGCAGAGGCGAGAAAGCTGGCAGAGGCAGAGCCGGATGAGAAGCGCAGAAAAGAACTGTTACAGATTGCCAAGACCTGCGATCAGGTTCCGGAAAAACCGGCGCGTACCTTCCGCGAGGCGATTCAGTCGATGTATATTTACCAGACCTGTATTTTCATGGAGCAGAATGCAGCAAGCTACAACCCGGGACGTATGGATCAGTATCTTTACCCATTTTATAAGGCAGATATCAAGGCTGGCCGTTTGACAGAGGAAGAGGCGCAGGAACTTTTGGACTGCTTATGGGTTAAATTCTCTGAGCAGTGCCTGTTCCAGGATCAGGTAACCGCACAGTTTTCCGCCGGTTACCCAATGTTCCAGAACGTATGCTGCGGCGGTGTGGATGAGCGCGGCATGGACGCAGTCAATGACGTGTCGTACCTGATTTTGCAGGCAACCGCAGAAGTACAGTTATATCAGCCGTCCCTGTCTGTCCGCTACAATATGGCGAAGAATCCGAGCAGCTTCTTAAAGAAGATTGCAGAGGTTATCAAGCTTGGAACCGGTTTCCCGGCATTCCACAACGATGAAGTTGGTATCGAGATGCTCCTGAACAAGGGAATCCCGTTAAAAGAAGCATATAACTGGAATCCATGCGGCTGTGTAGAGACGAACCTGGAAGGAAAACAGAGATGCTACACCGCATATGCAGACTTCAACTTAGGTTCTGCGGTTGAATTTGCCCTGTTAAACGGCAAGAGCCGTAAATATGGCATTCAGGCATCTGAGGCGACCGGCGATCCGACTGCCTTTAATACCTACGAAGAGTTTGAAGAGGCAGTCAAAGAGCAGATCCGCTATGAACTTCGCGGAACCGTGGCTTCCAGCCATGTATGCGATGACATTGGCTTCCAGAGGGTCGTTCCGGCACTTTCCCTTTCCTTCTATGAGTGCGTAGAGAATGCGAAAGATTACGCATGGGGCGGTGCGAAATATAACCTTGGAAATGGTATTGATGCGATCGGCGTAGCAGACCTGATCAACAGCCTGATTGCAGTAAAGAAACTTGTATTTGATGAGAAAAAAGTAACGATGCAGCGTCTTCTGGATGCACTGGATGCAAACTTTGTGGGTTATGAGGATGTCAAGAAGATGTGTGATGAAGCTCCGAAGTACGGCAATGATGACGACGAAGTAAACGAGCTGACCGGTGATATGTTCTGTTTTATCGCGGACTATATCGAGTCGTTCCACAGCAAATTCGGCAAGATGACGCCAGGTATTCTTCCGGTATCTGGAAATACTCCGTTTGGTCTGGAGGTCGGTGCACTTCCGTCCGGACGTCTGGCTTGGAAACCGTTAGCAGACGGCGTATCTCCGAACCAGGGAACCGATACCGAGGGCATGGGCGCTGTATTGAAATCCATTTCCCACATTCCGCATGGCCGTTTCAATCAGGGAACCCTGCTGAATGTAAAGATGGATACGGTATTCCGCGACAGCCCGAACTCGACAAAAGAACTGATGAACTACCTGCGGAGTCTCTGCTCCCTGGGCGTATTCCACACACAGTTCAATGTCATCGATACGGAGACCTTAAAAGAAGCACAGAAGCACCCGGAGGATTACAACGGACTGCTGGTACGTGTAGCTGGTTATACAGCATATTTTACAGAGCTTGGAAAAGAAGTACAGGACGATATCATTTCCAGAACTTCACATTCCAATATCTGCTAGGAAAAAGAGTGAAATCTGCCGTGTTTCATAAAAAATGCGGCAAATCAGCTACCGGGGATGTGCATCATGCGCGGTGGCTGGCAGCAGGCAAGGTGTACTTGACAGGAGGAACAGCGTATGGAATTAAAAGCAAATATTCTTCGGATTGAGCGGTTATCCCTCTCCGATGGGAAGGGAATGCGGACGGTTGTATTTTTTAAGGGCTGTCCCCTGCGCTGTGCCTGGTGTTCGACACCGGAGTCGCAGTCGGGGCAGCGGGAAGTCTACTATATGAAAGAGCGCTGCACCGGATGCGGCGCCTGCATCCAGGTCTGTCCGGAACAGGCACTTCGCCGGAGCGAAAAAACGGGAGAGATCGTGAGGGATCACAGCCGCTGTAAACAGTGCTTTCAGTGTGTGGATGCCTGCAATTACCGGGCACAGCAGATCTATGGCAAGGAGATGACCGTAAAAGAAGTAATGCGCGAGATCCAGAAGGATGAGATGTTTTTCTTCTATTCTGGTGGTGGAGTGACACTTTCAGGAGGTGATCTGTTCTGTCAGACGGATTTTGCGGAAGCACTGCTGGAGGCTTGTGATGACGCCTGCATCAATGCGGCGGCAGAGTTAGATATGTTTACTTCGTTTGAAAATGTGAAACGGATCGTGCCGCATCTGCAGATGTTTTATGTGGATGTGAAAACGATGGATCCGGAAATGCATAAAAAATGGACGGGGCAGGACAATGCCTGTATTCTGGAAAATATCCGTAAAGCCGATGCGATCTGCGCGCCGCATTCGATTCATGTCCGTGTGCCGCTGGTAGAAGGAGTCAATGATGATGTGGAAAATATTCGGAAAACGGCGCAGTTATGCCAGGAACTTAAAAATTGTCAGGAATTGGAATTTCTGCCATATCATAGACTGGGGCTTCATGCATACCGGCAGCTGGGAAGAAACTATCAATTAGAAGAACATGCGTCGATGAGCCGTTGGGATGTGTATCAGAAAATGGGATTTCTGTGCGAAACGGATTGGATGTTTGATATAGCGATATCAGGATTGGAGGTGTATAAAGCTGGAATAGGAAAAACGGGAGTAACAGAGGAGGTGTTAAAAGCGTAAAATACGATAAAAATTAGTATTGGATAAAAATGGATAATGGGAAAATGCGTACCGTGTGAGATAAGGTTGGTTGGTGAAAAATAGTCTTGCACGGTACGTTTATTTCTATGAATTTCAATTTTCCTCTGGACAAACAAGACAAGTTAGTGTATACTAACTTCATCAGCAGTTAGACAGAGCTAACTTTCGGAGGATAAAATATGAGTGTTGTAATTGTAGGTGGTCATGACCGCATGGTCAGCCAGTACGTGAAAATCTGCAAATCATTTAACTGTAAGGCAAAGGTATTTACACAGATGACGGCGGATTTCGGCAAACAGATCGGAGCGCCGGATCTGCTTGTACTCTTTACAAGCACCGTTTCCCATAAAATGATTCGGACGGCGGTTGATGGTGCAAAGGGAAGCCGGACAGAAGTTGTCCGCTGCCACACCAGCAGCAAAACCGCGTTGGAAGAAATTTTGCAGGAACACTGTGCAGCTTGCTGACGTATTTAAATGCGAAGCCACGGCAAATTCCGTTACTGGGCACGTATGCGTGAACAGTAACTCCGTCGGTTTCTGGAAACGATAGATTGATTTCGATATGGTTTGAAATATTCTTCCAAATATGGTATTCTAGTATATAGTATTATGGTAACTGGTCGGCAGTTTGGGAAGACTATTCTGCGGGAGACGGGAAGGCACGAAGCCAGGCCGGTTATGTGTTAGAAGTTTGGAGGGAATCACTTTGAAAATACAGCAGTCAGCAGAGGATTATCTGGAAACGATTCTTATGTTAAGCTATCGCAAGCCGATGATCCGTTCGATCGATGTAGTCAATGAGCTGGGGTATTCAAAACCAAGCGTCAGCGTTGCGATGAAGAATCTTCGTGAAAACGGTTATATTTCGATGGATCATGAGGGATATATCACTCTGGAGCCGTCGGGACGGAAGATCGCGGAGATGATTTATGAGCGTCATACATTACTGACAAAGCTTTTGGTAGCGTTGGATGTGCCAAGAGAAGTGGCAGTGGAAGATGCCTGCCGCATTGAACATGTGATCAGCCCGCAGAGTTTTGAGGCAATCAAAGAATTTGCAGCCGCGCATCTGGCAAAGATCGAGAAAGCAAACCGGACAGATGAGCCGGAAAAATAGATGGCTGTTTAAGATTCGGACAGTTATATTCTCATCATAAATTTATAATTGCAGAGGACACGGAAGAGAGACCGCACGCGTGAACGTGGCGGTCTCTTTTTTCATAGGAAATTACGTCCTATGAAAAAAACGCTCCGCGGGATTTGCACTCGCGTGAAGAAGCTTTTCTCAAATAAAAGCGATCAGGCGTTGAGCATCTGCACCGAAAAATCATTAAAAGTACCCAGAACCGCCAGCGTGTAGCTGTAACCGCTGCGAAGCCGGATATTTGTGTTGACGATGGCGAATCCCGGATTGGTACGGCGGTAGACGGTCAGCTGGTAGATGCCGGGGATGATGTGCATGTAGCGCGTATAATTCATGTAATCCAGATCGGATACGACCAGACGTCCGTTCAGGTATATATCGATCGGTTCGCGGATGGAGGCGGCATTGTAGAAACGCAGGTGCGCGATCTCCGATGAGGTGGAAAAGAACGGCGAGAGAATGCCCCAGGTCCAGAGCGCGCCATTTGGAGATGGCTTCCAGTTGGAACCGCCGCAGTTTATGCAGCCACCGGTGTTCGGGCTGCCATGATTATTGGACGGCAGGCTGGGCATCACATCCCCGTATGGTCCGAAGCCCGGAGATACCTGAAGATCATTGGATGAGCTGTCCGGATATGTTAAGATAACAGGAGGCTGAGAACTAAATCCAGACTGTGCCGTATCACTGGTTCCAGCTGCTGCCGCATCCGTCTCCGGTGCCGCCGCCGGAGTCGTGTCAGCATCCCCCTCAGGCACTGCTGCTGCATCGTAGTTGTATGTTTCCATAAAAAGATACCTCTTTTCATATTGGCTATATTGTAGTATATGAAGAAGAAAAAAGGAGAGTTACTATTTGCAGGCAGGAATTTTCTGGACTGAAAATCCTGTTCGATACTGTAGAAAAGCGTATTTTGCCGATCTGGAATGCGGAGCATCGGCAAAAATCAGTTATAGTTTACATGAATTGGTGAAAGGTCAAGAATGAAGAAAATAAAAAAGAGACTCGAATCTCGAATCTCTTTCCAGTGACCTGTCCGGGAATCGAACCCGGGTTTACGCCGTGAGAGGGCGTCGTCTTGACCGCTTGACCAACAGGCC
>NZ_FR894987.1:0-6159 GCF_000434655.1 Clostridium sp. CAG:43
TCATAGGACGCAATTTCCTATGAATAAAATAAAATCCGGCTCGCCGGATTCACGCACCGAGGTGCGATTGCATTAGCAATCATTTTCCCCTGCAGCGAGTGTGCATCGCAGAGCTTTTCTTAATATTCATAGAAAAAGTTCTATGAATATTAAGAAAGGCCACAATCTATAACTCGATTGCGGCCTCGTTCATTAAGCAGATAATTTCGCTCTACCTTTTGCTCTTCTGGCAGCCAGAACTTTTCTTCCACCTGCGCTGCTCATTCTCGCACGGAATCCATGAACTTTTGCTCTCTGTCTTTTCTTCGGCTGAAATGTCATCTTCATGTCTGCATACACCTCCTCATCCATAATATAGTAAGAGAAATCCACGCTTCCTCCGGCTCACGCCGAAATCCGCATTCTTCTCAACATAGTTAGACTATTGTAATTAAACATCTTCTCCATTATATAGAAGAATTCCGCATTCGTCAACCACTATTTTGATCTTTTTAATCCCCATAGAACAAGGAATTTCTGTGGTTTTTCCACCATTTCGATCCTGCGTCCCCACAGATCGATCGTCGATTGCTGTCGCAGCGTCTTATTGTATACAGTATACACACCGGGACATTTCCATTTTGTGGATAAAAAAATCCTTATTTTATCAGCATTCCCGCCACCTATTCACAGCTTATCCTCCACTTATCCACATTTTGGGGATAACTTGTGGAAAAGCCGTGGAATACGATCTGGATAAGCTTCTGATTGTTCACACCCATTCACCAAAAAGCCTTATTTTTCGGCGTTTTTTCCACGTGGATAACTGAATTTCACTTATTCACATTGCGGGTTTTTATTGAAAAATGTGGACAAATCATGTAGAATAGAACTTAGATTGGGTTATTTTGCAGTTTTGGCTGCTTTTTACGTTTAGGAGACACAGTATGATAGAGAAAATTAAGGAAAAATGGGATGAAATTCTCCTCCATATTAAAGAAGAACACGAACTGACGGACGTTTCTTTCAAAACATGGCTGCTTCCGACGCAGCCTTATTCCATGAAAGACGGCACCCTTCAGATCCTGGTTCCGGATGTGCAGTTTCTCGGCTATATCAAAAAAAAATACGGACTTTTGATCCAGATTACCATCGAAGAACTAACCGGAATCGAGTGTGAGGTCGATTTTGTCACCATCGAACAGGTCGATGAGCCGCAAAAAGAGACGGACAAAAGCCATCTGATCAACCGCCCGTCCGAGGTCAGCCGCCAGCTCATCCAGGATGCGAACTTAAATCCGCGCTACACATTCGACACCTTCGTCGTCGGCGCGAACAATAACTTAGCGCACGCCGCTTCCCTCGCCGTGGCAGAATCTCCGGGTGAGATCTACAACCCTCTCTTCATTTACGGGGGTGTAGGTCTGGGAAAAACGCATCTTATGCACTCGATCGGACATTTTATCTTAAAAAACAATCCAAAAGCGAAGGTTCTCTACGTTACAAGTGAGAAGTTTACGAACGAACTGATCGATGCGATCCGGAACAAAAACAATATTTCCACCACGGAGTTCCGTGAAAAATACAGAAACAACGACGTCCTCCTCATCGATGATATCCAGTTTATTATCGGTAAGGAATCGACACAGGAAGAATTTTTCCATACTTTCAACGCACTCTATGAAGCGAAAAAACAGATCATTATCTCCTCAGATAAGCCGCCGAAAGAGATCGAGACGCTGGAAGAACGGCTTCGTTCCCGTTTCGAATGGGGCTTGACCGTCGATATCCAGTCGCCGGATTATGAAACCCGTATGGCGATCCTCCGCAAAAAAGAGGAACTCGAGGGCTACAATATAGATAATGAAGTGATCAAGTACATCGCCACCAACGTCAAGTCCAACATCCGTGAGCTCGAGGGCGCCCTCACCAAGATCGTCGCCCTTTCCAAGTTAAATAACAAGGAGATCACGACGGAGCTGGCGGAGGAAGCTCTCAAGGATCTCATTTCCCCGAACGCGGAGAAAGAAGTGACCCCGGAGCTGATCATCCAGGTCGTTGCTGATCATTTCGGTATCACTCCGCTTGACATCTCCTCCCAGAAGCGCAACAAGGAGATCGTATTCCCGCGCCAGATCGTGATGTATATCTGCCGTTCGATGCTCGGAACTTCCCTGCAGAATATCGGCAAATATTTAGGCGGTCGGGATCACACGACGATCATCCACGGTCACGACAAGATCGCTGCCGATATGGAGAAAAACGAATCGCTTCGCAATACAGTGGAAATCTTAATGAAAAAGATCAGCCCACAGTAGGTTTCTTCCACAATTTCGCGTGGAAAAGTGGTTGAAAACCTGTGGATAACTTTTCCCACATTTTGCTCCATTTCAGGGCTGTGGATAATTCAAAAGTTATCCAGCCGTTTCCGGACAGTTTTACACAGCCTTTTTAACCATTCAAAAGGAGTCTGAACCCATGTATTTTCAGGGCTGTCCGGAGAATTCCACATATTCACAGCCCCTACTACGATTGCGACGAAATTTATATATATCTTTTCTTTCCGTTCCACGTTATTTTTAGCAAAGGAGTTATCAACAAACATGAAGCTTTCATTTGAAAAAGATCATTTAATGAACGGCATCAACATTGTTCTGAAGGCCGTTCCTTCTAAAACCACCATGCCGATTCTCGAATGCATCCTGATCGATGCTGTTTCGGATGAGATCAAACTGACCGGCAACGATATGGAGCTGGGAATTGAGACGAAGGTCGAAGGAACGATCCTGGAACGTGGAAAAATCGCACTTGATGCCAAGCTTTTTTCCGATATTATCCGCAAGCTCTCCGGCGAAAATTCTACGATCACGATCGAATCGGATGAAAAATACAACACGACGATCACCTGTGACAAGGCTATT
Organism: Clostridium sp. CAG:43; assembly: GCF_000434655.1. NCBI lineage: Bacteria > Bacillati > Bacillota > Clostridia > Eubacteriales > Clostridiaceae > Clostridium > Clostridium sp. CAG:43. The sequence goes on from NZ_FR894987.1 coordinate 2,901, forward strand.
TTCCAGATTCAGGGCAAGGATGGCGATGAATTTTCCTATATTCCCCACATTGAGCGGGATAAATTCATCACACTTTCCCAGTTTACCTTAAAAGAGATCATCCGCCAGACGATCTTTTCGATCTCGCCGAACGACAGCAACAAGATGATGACCGGTGAGCTAATGGAGGTCACCGGCAATGAACTTAAGCTCGTTTCCCTCGACGGACACCGCATGTCGATCCGCAAAGTTGCATTAAAAGAACAGTACAGTGATATAAAAGTCATCGTTCCTGGCAAGACTTTAGGTGAGATCAGCAAGATCTTAAACGGTGACAACGACTCTGAGGTACAGATTTTCTTCAGCACCAACCACATCATGTTTGAATTTGACGACACGATCGTGTTATCCCGCCTGATTGAGGGCGAGTATTTCCGGATCAATCAGATGCTTTCCTCCGATTATGAGACGAAAGTTACCTTGAACCGCCGTGATTTCATGGATGCGATCGACCGTGCAAGCATTCTCGTCCGTGAAAATGATAAGAAACCTTTGATCTTAAACTTTACCGATGAAGAAATGGAGTTAAAGATGCATTCCGCCTTCGGTACGATGGATGCCCGTCTGGCGATTACCAAGTTTGGAAAAGACCTGATGATTGGCTTCAACCCGAAGTTTTTGGGTGATGCGCTGCGAATCATCGATGATGAGGAAGTGACTCTGTACATGATGAATCCGAAATCCCCGTGCTTTATCCGGGACGAGGAGGAGACTTACATCTATCTGATCCTGCCGGTCAATTTCAATGCGGCAGCGATCTAACCTGCCATTTTTAGACATGGCAGGTGCAGGCAGACAGTGACAGAAAGGATCTGAAATAAGATGGAGATAAAACTGAGAGATGAATTTATAAAACTGGGTCAGGCGCTTAAGGCAGCTGGTCTGGTAGAGTCCGGCGTGGATGCTAAATTTGCGATTCAGGACGGGCTTGTGAAGGTCAATGGCGCGGTGGAGATGCAGCGCGCCAAGAAGCTTTACGACGGGGACAAAGTCGAGTATGACGGAGAGACCGTAACAATCACCAAATAAAGGATGGTTTCATGTTTATCGAATCGATCGAACTCAAAAATTACCGCAATTACGGGGAATTACATATGGATTTTGATCCGGGGACGAATGTTCTCTACGGGGACAACGCGCAGGGTAAAACCAATATCCTTGAAGCGGTCTACGTGTGTGCGACGACCAAGTCCCACCGCGGCAGCAAGGACAGGGAGATCATCGAATTCGGAGAGGACGAGTCCCACATCAAGATGCAGCTTCGCAAGGACGATGTGCCGTACCGGATTGACATGCATCTAAAGAAAAATAAGACGAAGGGCGTGGCGGTCAACGGGATTCCGATCCGGCGGGCGAGCGAGCTTTTCGGCATTGTTAACGTGGTGTTTTTTTCGCCGGAAGATCTGAATCTCATTAAGAACGGACCGGCGGATCGGCGCCGTTTTATTGATCTGGAATTATGCCAGTTAAACCGGCTCTACGTCCATTCGCTGGTGCAGTACAACCGGGTGGTGATACAGAGAAATAAGCTCTTAAAGGAGCTGTTTTTCCATCCCGAGTACGAGGAGATGCTGGATATATGGGATATGCAGCTTGCTTCCTACGGGCGGGAGGTGAGCCAGTACCGGCGGGAATTTATCGGTGAATTAAACGAATTGATCTGTCCGATCCATCGGAAATTGTCGGGTGGAAAGGAAGAACTCATCATCCAGTATGAGCCGAACACGGAGGCAGATCAGTTGGAAGCGGCAGTCAAAAAGAGCCGCGAGGCGGACCGGAAGCAGAAGACGACGCTGGTCGGCCCACACCGGGATGACTTAAGTTTCTATGTCAACGGAATTGACATCCGGCGCTTCGGTTCACAGGGACAGCAGAGGACGGCGGCATTATCGCTCAAACTGGCGGAGATTGAGCTGGTTAAAAAGATCAAAAAGGAGTATCCGATCCTGCTTCTCGACGATGTTTTGTCGGAGTTAGATGGAAAACGGCAGGATCATCTGCTCGCCAGCATCCGCCACATACAGACGATCATTACCTGTACGGGCTTGGATGATTTTATCAGCCACAGCTTCCAGATAGATAAGACCTTTCGGGTCGTGAGCGGGACGGTCACCTGTGAACGTCCAAACAAGACAACTAGTCAGACATAAAACAGCAAGTGAAGGAGGAACTATGGGTTCAGAATACAGTGCAGATCAAATACAGATATTGGAGGGATTGGAGGCGGTCAGAAAGCGTCCTGGTATGTATATAGGCAGCACATCTGTAAGAGGCCTCCATCACCTGGTGTATGAGATAGTAGACAACTCCGTGGACGAGGCGCTCGCTGGATACTGCAGCCACATTGAGGTGCAGATCAATGCGGACAATTCGATCACGGTACAGGATGACGGTCGTGGCATTCCGGTTGACATCCAGAAAAAGGCGGGTCTTCCGGCGGTTGAGGTCGTATTTACGATCCTGCATGCGGGCGGCAAGTTCGGCGGCGGCGGATACAAGGTATCCGGCGGTCTGCACGGCGTAGGCGCATCGGTTGTAAATGCCCTTTCCGAGTGGCTGGAGGTTGAGATCTGCCGCGATGGAAAGGTATATAAACAGCGCTATGAGCGCGGCAAAACGATGTATCCGCTGAAAGTAGTCGGTGAGTGTGCTCCGGATAAGCACGGCACACGGGTCGTATTTCTGCCGGATAAGGAGATTTTTGAGGAAACGGTCTACGACTATGATACGTTAAAAGTACGCCTGCGTGAGACGGCATTCCTGACGAAAAACTTAAAGATCACCCTGCGGGATGACAGAGAAGTGAAGCATGAGAAGACCTTCCACTATGAGGGCGGTATCAAGGAATTTGTCACCTACTTGAACCGGAGCAATGAGAAGCTCTATGAACCGGTTATCTACTGCGAGGGCATCAAGGACAAGGTATTTGTCGAGGTGGCGATGCAGCATAACGATTCCTACACGGAAAATATCTATACCTTCGTCAATAATATCAACACACCGGAGGGCGGTACCCATCTGGCCGGCTTTAAGAGTGCTCTGACCAAGACTTTTAATGACTATGCAAAGAAAAATAAGCTTCTCAAGGAAAATGAGCCGGCACTCAGCGGTGAGGATATCCGTGAGGGCCTTACAGCGATCATCAGTGTCAAGATCGAGGAGCCGCAGTTTGAGGGACAGACGAAGCAGAAACTCGGCAACAGCGAGGCCCGAGCGGCGG
>NZ_FR894987.1:6168-14744 GCF_000434655.1 Clostridium sp. CAG:43
GCCCGAGCGGCGGTCGATGCGATCGTGAGCGAGCAGCTGACATATTTCCTGGAGCAGAATCCAGCGGTTGCCAAGATCATCTGTGAGAAATCAATTCTTGCCAAGAGAGCCCGCGACGCAGCCCGCAAGGCGCGCGAGATGACGAGACGTAAATCAGCGCTCGACGGCATGGCGCTTCCAGGAAAATTAGCCGACTGTTCCGACAAGAATCCGGAAAACTGCGAGATCTACATCGTAGAGGGAGATTCCGCGGGTGGTTCTGCGAAAGAGGCTAGAAATAAATCCAATCAGGCTATTCTGCCTCTTCGAGGCAAGATCTTAAACGTAGAAAAAGCAAGACTGGATCGAATTTACGGCAATGCGGAGATCCGTGCGATGATCACGGCATTTGGTACCGGTATTCATGAAGATTTTGATATTTCAAAACTTCGTTACAACAAGATCATTATCATGACCGATGCCGATGTGGACGGTGCTCATATCAGTACCCTTCTTCTGACATTCCTGTATCGTTTTATGCCGGATCTGATCCGGGATGGACATGTATATCTGGCACAGCCGCCGCTTTATAAGATCGAGAAGAATAAGCGTGTCTGGTATGCATACAGCGATGATGAGCTGAATTCGATTCTGACTGAGATTGGCCGTGACAACAACAATAAGATCCAGCGTTATAAAGGTCTGGGCGAGATGGATGCGGAACAGCTTTGGGAGACTACCATGGATCCGGAGCGCCGAATTCTTCTCCGTGTACAGATCGACAGTGAGACTGCTTCGGAGGTTGATCTGACATTTGCTACCCTGATGGGTGATCAGGTTGAGCCGCGCCGTGAGTTTATCGAGGCAAATGCGAAGTACGTAAAGAACCTGGATATTTAATTAAATTTAAGTCACTTAAATCCTTTTGAGGACGAAAGGAGTATAGATGGAACCAAATATATTTGACAAAATTCATGACATTGATCTGAAAAAGACAATGGAAACGTCTTACATCGATTATGCGATGAGCGTTATCGCCGCCCGGGCACTCCCGGACGTGCGCGACGGCTTGAAACCGGTGCAGAGACGAGTGCTTTATTCGATGGTTGAGCTGAATAACGGTCCGGATAAGCCGCACCGTAAATCCGCCCGTATCGTCGGTGATACAATGGGTAAATATCACCCGCACGGCGACAGCTCCATTTACGGCGCATTGGTTAATATGGCTCAGAAATGGGCTACCCGTTACCCGCTTGTAGATGGACATGGAAACTTCGGTTCCATGGACGGCGACGGCGCCGCAGCGATGCGATACACCGAGGCAAGACTGAGCCGTATTTCCATGGAGATGCTGGCGGATATTGGCAAGAATACCGTTGATTTCATGCCGAACTTTGATGAGACTGAGAAAGAACCGACGGTTCTTCCGGCTCGTTTTCCCAATATTCTGGTAAATGGCGGCACCGGTATCGCCGTTGGTATGGCAACGAATATTCCGCCTCACAACCTGCGTGAGGTGATTGCTGCCGTTGTCAAGATCATAGACAACCGGGTGGAGGAAGACCGCCCGACTACCATCGAAGAACTGATGGAGATCGTAAAGGGACCTGATTTCCCGACAGGAGCAACCATCCTTGGAAAAGCAGGCATCGAAGAAGCGTACAGAACCGGACGCGGCAAGATCCGTGTACGGGCTGTATACAATATCGAGGCCATGGCAAATGGCAAGAGCCGTATCATCGTGACAGAGCTTCCTTATGCAGTGAATAAGGCTCGTTTGATCGAAAAGATCGCAGAGCTTGTAAAGGATAAAAAGCTTGATGGAATCACGGATCTGCGTGATGAATCCAACCGTGAGGGACTTCGGATCTGCATTGAACTGCGCCGTGATGTGAATGCCAATGTCATCATGAACCGTCTGCTGAAGCATACACAGCTGCAGGACACCTTTGGTGTGATTATGCTGGCGCTGGTTAAGAATGAGCCGCGTATCTTAAATCTGCAGCAGATCCTGGAATATTACTTAAAGCATCAGGAGGATGTGGTAACCAGAAGAACCAAATATGATCTGAACAAGGCAGAAGAGAGAGCCCATATTTTGGAAGGTCTTTTAAAGGCACTGGATCATATCGATGAGGTTATTAAGATCATCCGCGGTTCTGCCAATGTTCAGGCGGCGAAAGCTCAGTTAATGGAGCGTTTTGATCTTTCGGATGCACAGGCACAGGCCATCGTAGATATGCGTCTGCGTGCTCTGACCGGTTTGGAACGCGAGAAACTGGAAAATGAATATAAAGAGCTGGAGGCAAAGATTGCAGAGTTGAAAGCGATTCTGGCAGATGAGAAGAAACTTCTGTGTGTTATCAAGGAGGAGATCTCCCTCATCGCTGATAAATACGGAGATGACCGCCGTACCGCCATCGGATATGATGAATACGATATGTCTGCGGAGGATTTGATCCCGGATGACGATATCGTTGTGACCATGACCAATTTTGGCTATATTAAGAGAATGTCCAGCGATAATTTCAAGAGCCAGAACCGAGGCGGCAAGGGAATCAAGGGCATGCAGACTATTGAGGAAGATTATATCGAAGATCTGCTGATGACGACAACCCATCATTATGTGATGTTCTTTACCAACAAGGGACGCGTATACCGCTTGAAGGGATATGAGATTCCGGAGGCAGGACGCACTGCCAGAGGTACTGCCATCGTGAATCTGCTTCCGCTGATGCCAGGCGAGAAGATCACATCCATCGTTCCTATGAAAGAGATCGATGATGAGAAATATCTCTTCATGGCAACCCGCAATGGTATGGTTAAGAAGACTCCGATGAAGGAATACAGCAATGTCCGCAAGAACGGTCTTCAGGCGATTGTACTTCGTGATGACGATGAATTGATCGAAGTTAAGGCTACCGATAATACCGAAGATATTTTCCTGATCACAAAGAAAGGTATGTGTATCCGATTCCATGAGACCGATGTCCGCGTGACAGGCCGTGTTTCCATGGGTGTTATCGGCATGAAGTTTGATGAAGGTGATGAAGTCATCGGTATGCAGATGGCCAGCCAGGGAGAATGCCTGCTGGTAGTATCGGAAAATGGTTATGGAAAACGCACTCCGATTGATGAATTTACAGCCCAGAACCGTGGCGGCAAGGGCGTGCGCTGCTATAAGATCATCGACAAAACCGGTGATTTGGTGGGTGCAAAGCTGGTAGATAATGAGCGCAAGATCATGCTGATTACCAATGAAGGCATTATCATCAAGATGGCAGTCAGCGACATCTCGATTATCGGACGCAATACCTCCGGTGTGAAGCTGATGAGTATTGATGCTGAATCCGGCATAGTAGTTGCAAGCATCGCCAAGGTGCGGGAGAGCGACAAGGATGAGGATGAAGAAGACGAACTTCTGGAGGAGCAGGACGGAGAAGAAACCGAATCTGAGAATACGGAAGAATAAAAGTTACAGTTCAGTCTTTAGCTGATTTGGCTAAACTGTAACGAATAAAAAGTAAAAAAGATCAGATATCCTTGATCTTTGAAAAGAAAATCATAAAAAAGAGAACATCCGGCAATTCATAAACTGGAATTAGCGGGTGTTCTCTTTTTGATCTTTATGAGGCGCAGTATTTTAACAGCGTCACAGCGTCGTTTCTCTCTGAATGAGGCGGCACTTGAATTCCTGGTAGGTAAATTCAGATTCACGGTTTTCGATCATAGCAAGAAGAAGTTTGGCAGCATATTCGCCCATTTGATCGTAAGGAATATCAATACCGCTGATGGATGGATAATCCATTTCGTAAAAGTTTACTTCATTCAGGAAGATATGCCGAATTCTCTGAGGGATGGAAAAGCCTGTTTTTAATATTTCACGCTGCAGCAGCAGTCCAATGTCGTAGTTTTGAGAAATGGCAAGATCAAAACTGCGGTTTTCCATGTATTTAGCTAAAAATTGCTGCAAATGAATCAGATCACGATCCTTGATAGGGCAGATCACGTGCTCCAGATGGCAGTTCGGTGCCGTCCGGCGAAGCAGGGATTCAAAAAGCGGATATTTATTATTAACTAAAAGACCGTCATTGCTGATGGAAAAATACCGCACTTCGCGGATTCCCTTTTCCAGACAGAAGGAGGCACATTCCTGCAGGGCATATTCAAATGCATGGGGGAACGGTGTTTTTTTTGAGAAAACTCCGTCCATACAGATAACCACATAGGGAATATGATTTTCATCGGCCGGTTTTGTAAAAGCAGCGTGATCATCGTTGGAAATAAAAATGAGTCCATCGATCACGCTGGAATAATAGCTTTTGACATAATCCGGAGAAGAATCTATATCATCCATTTCATTGAAAATCGTGATGGTATAGTCGATCTGGGACAGGTACTGGCTGATTCCGGTAAAAGCATTTAAGAAAGCCTGGCGGCTGTAATCCTTTGCACATACAATTCCGATGGACGTGCAGTTTTTGGTTCGCATGCTTTTGGCGGAAGCATTGGGATAGTAGTGAAGTGTTTCAACGGCATCTAAAACCTTGCGTCTGGTTTCCTCACTGATCTTCTGATTCTGGCGATTATTGATTACATAAGATACAGTCGCCTGAGAGACTCCGCAGAGTTTTGCGATGTCTTTTGCAGTAACATTTTTTTTCATAATTTTGTAGACTCCTTATAACACTTTTACAGTTTATTAAATTTCTCTAAAAATGTCTATAGAAATTCACTAAAATACACAATAATTTAATATTGCTAAAAAAACAATTGAAATGCCGATCCTTTTGTGATATTCTAACAATACAAAATTCACTTATACGTATAAGTTAGGAATGGAGGAAAAAATGGGAAAAGCAAACGAACAAGCAAAAGATAAGCCTTCGTTATTAAACCGCTGGCTGAACGGAATTGAGAAAGTTGGAAATAAACTTCCGCATCCGATTTCTATTTTTGCAATTTTAGTTCTCTTTGTTATCGTTCTTTCTGCTGTCTGTGAGATGGCTGGAGTTTCGGCAACAGGTGAACTGGTTAACCGTTCTAAGGGAGTCGTAGAGACTCAGACGGTTCAGGCTGTCAGCCTTTTGAATGGTGAGGGGCTTGTGTACATGCTGACACATGCAATCACTAACTTTACAGGATTCGCTCCTTTGGGAGTTGTCCTGGTAGCTATGTTTGGTATCGGACTTCTGGAGGACAGTGGTTTAATCGGAGGCGCATTAAAGTCTGCTGTAGAGGTTACTCCGGCTAAGTTAATTACTCCGATGATCGTATTCTTAGGCGTTATGTCCAACTTGGCTGACGCAGTTGGATACATCGTTCTGATTCCGATTGCTGCACTGATGTTTATGGCATACAATCGTCATCCGGTAGTTGGTATGGCAGCAGCATTTGCAGGTGTATCCGGTGGTTTCTCTGCAAACTTATTAATCGGTACTCTGGATCCGCTTCTTTGCGGTATTACCAACGAGGCTGTAAAGATGGTAGACCCGACTTATGTAGTTGAGCCGACCGGAAACTGGTACTTCATGATGGTATCTACCTTCCTGATCACAATCTTAGGTACTATCATCACTGAGAAAGTCGTTGCACCGCGTTTTGGTGAGTATCACGGCAATGGGGAAGAGAATGAAACAAGCTCTGAATATAAATTAAACGACCAGGAAAGAAAAGCTCTGAAAGTAGCTGGTTTAACCTTACTGGTTATGATTCTGGTTCTGGTAGCTTTCTGTCTCCCGGCTAACTCTGTTATGAGAGCTGAGGATGGAACACTGTTAGGAAACTCTCCGTTTATGGAGGGCATCATCCCGATTATCACTGTACTTTTCTTCGTACCGTCTGTTGTATATGGTCATATGACTGGTGTATATCACGGAGAGAAGGATGTCTGCAACGCTATGGGACGTGCCATGGGAACCATGAGCTCCTACATCGCTCTGACCTTTGTGGCAGCACAGTTTATTAACTTCTTTGGTTATACCAAATTAGGAACGATCCTTGCATTAAAGGGAGCTGAGTTCTTTAGAAGCTCTGGTATTGGAACTATCCCGACCATGATCTTATTCGTTCTTTTTGCAGCCTTCATCAACCTGTTTATGGGTTCTGCATCTGCAAAATGGGCTCTGATCGCGCCTGTATTCGTACCGATGTTCATGCTGTTAGGTTACACACCGGAGTTCGCTCAGGTTGCTTACCGTATCGGTGACTCCTGTACAAACGTTATCACTCCGATGATGTCCTATTTCGCAATGATTATCGTATTCATGAAGAAATATGATAAAGAGGCTGGTATCGGAACTCTGGTTTCCACCATGCTTCCGTACAGTATCTGCTTCCTGATTGGATGGAGTATCCTGTTAGTATTATGGATCGTACTTAACCTTCCGTTAGGACCGGGCGTTGGAATGTTTCTTGGCTAATGGGGCTGAATCGTTACGATAATTTAAATAACTAGAATTAAGATGTACTCTGGGAATGTTTTATGCGGAATGCATAGACATTCCAGGAGTACATATTTTTTCAAAAAAATTGCATGAAGGAGGAAATAATGAACCAGACAAATATAAAAATTGGACAATTAAGAGATCGCATGAAAGAACTGGGAATCGATGCATACCTGGTTCCGACTGCGGATTTTCATGAATCTGAGTATGTAGGCGAATTCTTTAAATGCCGTCACTTCCTGACCGGTTTCAACGGAACCGCTGGAACGGCTGTTATCACTATGGACAAAGCCGGACTCTGGACAGACGGAAGATACTTTGTACAGGCAGAAGAGCAGCTTTCAGGCAGTGAGATCAAATTATACCGCATGGGTGAACCTGAATTCCCGACTCTGGACGAGTTTTTAGAGGAGGAGCTTCCGGTTGATGGATGCCTTGGATTTGATGGCCGTGTTGTAAACTCTGAGCTGGGTTATGGTCTTCAGAACTTACTGCAGGAAAAAAATGTAACAATCAACTGCAGCAAGGATCTGGTAGGTGAGATCTGGACTTCCCGTCCGGCTATGTCCTGCGAGCCTATCTGGAGCCTGGATGTAAAATATGCCGGAAAGAGCACCGTAGAGAAACTTTCAGATCTTCGTGATGCCATGAAGAAAAATAAAGCACAGATTCATCTGATGACGGCTCTGGATGAAATCGCATGGTTATTCAACCTTCGTGGAAACGATATTGTAAATAACCCGGTATTCCTGTCCTACGCACTTATTACACAGGATGAAGCTTATTTATACGTACAGAAAGAAGCCATCAAAGAAGATACTAAGATGGGAAAAGAGGTTTGTGCGGCTTTAGCTGAGGCAAAGGTTCAGGTAAAAGAGTATGCGGAATTCTTACAGGATGTGGCAGCCCTGAAGAATGAGAAGATTCTTCTGGAACGCAAGAAAGCAAGCTTTGCTGTATGCGAGAGCATTGATGCTTCCTGCCGCATCATAGACGAGATGAATCCTTGTGCGACCATGAAGGCTGTTAAGAATGCGACCGAGATCGAAAATATGCGTAAGGCCCATTTAAAAGATGGTATAGCTGTTACCAAGTTTATGTACTGGCTGAAGCATACCATCGGAACCTGCGATATGACAGAGATGACAGCGGCTCATAAAATTGAAGAACTGCGAGCAGAGCAGGGCAACTATATCGAGCCAAGTTTCGTAACCATTGCAGCTTACAAGGAAAATGCAGCAATGTGCCATTATCATCCAAGCGATGAGGTATGCAAGAAATTAAAACCGGAAGGTCTTCTGCTGGTAGATTCCGGCGGACAGTATTTAGAGGGAACTACTGATATCACAAGAACCTATGCGTTAGGACCTCTGACCGAGAAGGAAAAAGAGTACTACACAATCGTAGCAGCCGCTATGCTGAAGGTATCAACCATGAAGTTCCTTCACGGCTGCCGGGGAATCAACTTAGACTACACCATCCGTGAAGCATTCTGGAAACGTGGTCTTGATTTTGCCCATGGTACCGGACATGGTGTAGGATATCTTTCTAACGTACATGAGAGACCGAACGGACTGCGCTGGAAAGTTGTTCCGGAGCGTCAGGACAGCGCTGTGATCGAGCCGGGCATGATCTGCTCCGATGAGCCGGGTCTGTACTTTGCAGGCGATTTCGGAACCAGAACAGAGAACCTGATCTTATGTGTCGAGGATGAGAAGAATGAGTACGGACAGTTCCTGAAGTTCGAATTCCTGACCAAGGCGCCGATTGACTTAGAGGCACTGGATATACGTTTCATGGATGACGCGGATATCGAGCGTTTAAATACATACCATAAAGACGTATACGAAACCATTTCTCCGTACATGAATGACGAAGAAAAAGAGTGGTTAAAACACGTGACAAGAGAAATTTCAAGATAATATGATGTTACAGTTCAGCCATGCGCTGGTTTGAATGAGAAAGTGTGCTGCAAGCTTGCTTGCATAAGCACTTTTTATCCAAATCAGCATATGGTGGACCCACCGTGCTTCTTGTGTTCATGAATATGGAAACAAGAAGATGTCATGGCTGAACTGTAACAATATAATACCTCCTGAATAGATAGAAATAAATTCAAGTCGAACATCCGTGAGACTTGGCGCGTGATTC
>NZ_FR894988.1:0-748 GCF_000434655.1 Clostridium sp. CAG:43
TATTAGAAATAAGATGAAAAAAGAGAGAATATGTGATATATGTGGTTGTCCAATGTATCCTGTTCCAACACAATATCTCGATTTGGAAGAAGAGGATGAAGATATAAAGTATGATTTCTTTGGTGATGACATGGAGGATAAATTCATCGAAGAATGTGTTAAAACTTCTCCAGAGTTTGATCAAGAGTTGTTTGATAAAAGACCATATATCCAGAAAAAACGTTGCCAAGAATATAATCGGATGCTTAACTCACATGAAGCTATCCGCGCAGGAGCAGATCCTAAATTAGCATTTAAAAATGGTGGACAGAATTTACCGAAGTGTCCTGCGTGTGGTAGCTTAAATATAAAGAAAATTGGTAGTGTAGAACGTGCCGCATCAGTTGGATTATTTGGGCTGTTCAGTAAGAAGATTGGTAAGACTTTTGAATGTAAGAATTGTGGGATGATGTTTTAGAATATTTTACCTAAAGTAGTTCATCTACATGATTTAAAGCCTTGACGGTCATATTATTGGCATTGTGGCATTTATGTTCGTTAAAATAATCGTCAAGGCTATCATATTTTCTTATCCGTAATATAGTATCTTTTTATAGAGGACAAAGTTTATATCCTGAACAGAAAAGAGTTGTTGTTTTACAGATTGGAGTTCTTCAGAAGAAAGAGAAGTGTCATTGAGTTTCTGACCTAGCTCTTTGTATTTGGAAATATTCTCATCAAGTGTGCTTCTTTCGCTTTCATAGGTAGA
>NZ_FR894989.1:0-875 GCF_000434655.1 Clostridium sp. CAG:43
ACGAATACCATCATACCGCAAAATGGAAAAACTGCAATCATGAATATGGAAAAAATGAAAGAAAAAGGAAAGAAAAAAAGGAACCGTTAAGAAATTCTTACGAATTGGATCTTTTGACGATCTTTTTTAGAATCGGTCTGGACTTTTTTTCCGACTCTGCTATAATAAGGATTCAGAATCCATATATACAGGCCGCAGCCAGATGGCGCGGCAGAGAGGTTTGTGAAAAAATGAAAAATAAAAGTATGAGTATACTTAAAATGACTGGTGCGGCAGCTGCACTGGTGCTGATGTTTGCACAGCCAGTACTGGCAGATGGCAGTTTTGCAAATGGAACAAGTGTAAATGGCGTCGCAGTCGGCGGAATGAGCAACGAGGAAGCAAAGGCAAAGCTGGAGCAGAATTACGGCTCTTATAAATTAACGATCAAAGAACGCGGAGGCAAGACAGAAGAGATCACCGCAGCGGAGATCGGCTATAAAGTAGTGATTACAAATGAGCTGCAGGCAGCGATTGACCAGCAGGCAGCAGGGGCAGCTGGAGCAGGAGCGCTGACGATCGCGATGCCGCTTTCCTGCGATCAGACGATGCTTGCAAACCGCATTGCTTCCTTAAATTGTATGTCAGATAGTGCAGCACCGACGGTAGATGCCCATATATCCGCCTGGGAAGAAGGAAAAGATTTCACGATTGTTCCGGAAGTAAAGGGAGAATCTGTGGATAAGGCAAAGGTACAGACGGCGATCAATGCAGCGATCGCCTCCGGTATGACAGAGATTGATCTGGAAGCCTTGGGATGTTACACACCGATCCAGGTGACTTCCGGCGATGCATCTTTAAAAGCACTCTGCGCCCAGATGAATCAGGCTAAAAAT
>NZ_FR894989.1:912-1640 GCF_000434655.1 Clostridium sp. CAG:43
CATATCGGTGATGCAACCGAGACACTGTCCGGTACTGAATATGTCAGCTGGTATACAGGCGGCGAGAATGGTGTCATTACTGTAGACCGCGATAAGGCAGCTGCTTACATCAAGGCGCTGGCAGCGAAATACGACACAGCTGGAACTACCCGTACCTTCCATACCACTTCCGGAAAAGAGGTTGCCTTGACAGGCCCTTATGGATGGAAGATTGACCAGACCGCAGAGACAGACAACCTGGTTCTGATGGCGCAGACAGGCATCAATCAGGAACGTGAAGTCCAGTTCTCCCAGCAGGCAGCCAGCCATTCAGACGCAGACTGGGGCAATACCTACGCAGAAGTTGATTTCGGCGCCCAGCATGTATATATGTACGAAAACGGTGCCCTGACCTGGGATGCTCCGTGCGTAACTGGAAACGTATCCAAAAACTACACAACCCCGGAAGGTATTTACAGCCTGACCTACAAGCAGACCGACCGCGTTCTGCGCGGCACCAAACAGGCAGACGGCACATATGAATATGAAAGTCACGTAGACTATTGGATGCCATTCAACGGCGGCATCGGTTTCCATGACGCAAGCTGGAGAAGTAAATTCGGCGGAACCATCTACCAGTATTCCGGTAGCCACGGCTGCATCAATCTGCCGGTTGATAAAGCAAAACTTCTCTACGAGAAAGTATACAAGGGAATGCCGGTTCTCTGCCACAACTAAACATTTCTTCT
>NZ_FR894990.1:0-2159 GCF_000434655.1 Clostridium sp. CAG:43
CAATCTCCTTCACCAGTTTCAGCTTCGATCTCTTGGTTGTAACAAGTCCCAGATCCCGGCTTTGTTCGATTCCCTCTTATCCAGTTCCGTCCTGTATTTATCACTTCTCCCCGAAAAATAATTCCACATCGCTCTCCACGCTGTCAATCCCCGCGATTCCAAACTTTTCCACCAATACATTTACCACGTTCGGACTTAAAAATGCTGGAAGCGTCGGTCCAAGATGGATATTCTTGATACCGAGTGAGAGAAGCGCCAGAAGAACAATGACCGCCTTCTGCTCATACCATGCAATGTTGTAAATAATCGGCAGGTCGTTGATGTCATCCAGCCCAAAAATCTCCTGCAGCTTCATCGCAATGACCGCCAGGGAATATGAATCATTGCACTGCCCCGCATCCAGGACACGCGGAATTCCTTCAATATCGCCCAGATTCAGCTTATTGTAGCGGTATTTCGCACAGCCAGCCGTCAGAATTACCGTGTCCTCCGGCAGCGCCTTTGCAAAATCGGTGTAGTAAGTGCGGCTCTTAGCACGCCCATCACACCCCGCCATGACGACAAACTTTCGGATTTTTCCCGCTTTGACCGCATCCACTACCTTATCTGCCAGCGCCAGCACCTGTGCATGGGCGAAGCCGCCGACAATCTGCCCCTGCTCAATCCCGGTCGGCGGCTCACAGCGCTTCGCATGCTGGATGATCACTGAAAAATCCTTCTTTCCTCCGATTCCACCGTTGATATACGTGCAGCCCGGATATCCCGCCGCACCGGTTGTGTAGAGACGATCCTTGTAGCTATCCTTCGGCGGCACGATGCAGTTCGTCGTCATCAGGATCGGTCCATTGAACATCTCAAATTCCTCCTTCTGACGCCACCATGCATTGCCGTAATTACCCTTAAAATTCGGATATTTCTTAAATGCCGGATAATACTGCGCCGGAAGCATCTCCGAGTGCGTATATACATCGACGCCGGTTCCCTGCGTCTGCTCCAGAAGCATTTCCATATCGCGCAGATCATGTCCCGAAACAAGAATGCCCGGATTACTTCCGACACCGATATCAACCGTAGTAATCTCCGGATTTCCATAAGTCTCGGTGTTTGCTCGATCCAAAAGCGCCATTCCCCGGACACCATATTCGCCAGTTTCCAGCGTCAGGTGAATCAAATCATCCACACTCAGACCGTCATCCAGCGTCGCCGCAAGCGCCCGCTGTAAAAATGCATCCACCTCCCGGTCCTCCTGCAGCAGGACGTTCGCATGCCGGGTATAGGCAGACAAACCTTTCAAGCCATACGTAATCAAGCTGCGAAGGGAAATAATATCCTCGTTCTGCCCGATCAGAACGCCCGCTTCCGACGCTTTTTTTATAAATTCAGACGGCTCACCTGTCCAGCCAGCCGCCTCCGGCAGATTGTCCCGACGTTCCAGCTGCTCCCACAGTGCCGTCTTCATTTCCAGCGTCTTTTCAATTCTTTTTTCAATCGCTGCCTTATCAAAATTGGCATTCGTGATCGTCGTAAACAGATTTTCGGTAACCAGATGGTTGACCTCATCTGCCACCGCACGCCCCTCCTCTCGAAGCCGTGTCGTCACCGCGCTGATACCCTTCGTCACCCACACAAGCAAATCCTGCATTGCCGCCACATCCGGCTGCTTACCGCAGACACCGACCACCGTACAGCCCTTGCATCCGGCCGTTTCCTGACATTGATAACAAAACATTTTCTGGTCCATTGTTCACTCCTCCTATCGCATCTATCGTGTCTTATATAATCTGCATTTCGCGTGATTTATATTCTTGATAGGGATAGATAACGAAGCTGCCTTCCATATTATCAGCACCATGATTAGCGCCATCAGCGTCAAGAATAGCGTCATCCGTGGTGCTATTTGTCATCTGATTTAAAAGTTCCGGAAGGATTTTTGCAGCCTGATACAATTTTCTGTAATCTCTGCCATAATAAAAATATCTCCATCATTTTACTTGTAATGACGGAGATATTTCGCCCTGCTTATTCTTGTAGCAACCAATCGGCTATATCATGGATTTCGATTCCTTCATAACTATATTTTGGATGTTTGGTTCTGGCAATAATCATTTTCGGATAAGCATCTCGGATCTGAAGCAGAGGAGAGCATTCTCTCTCAAATG
>NZ_FR894991.1:0-560 GCF_000434655.1 Clostridium sp. CAG:43
ATGTCAGCGGACAGCTCAAGGTAGCGCCGGAACATATATCGGATAATGTATTAAAACGGATGGGAAAACCGGAGAATAAGGTTTACCGCCAGTTCATGAAGGAATATGCAGCGATGAATGACTCGCTGGGAATGAAGCAGTACCTCGTTCCGTACCTGATGTCCTCCCATCCGGGTTCCACGCTCAAGGAGGCGATCGAACTGGCAGAATATCTGCGCGACCTCGGCTACATGCCGGAGCAGGTGCAGGATTTCTATCCGACGCCATCCACACTGTCTACGTGTATGTATTACACGGGATATGATCCGCGCACGATGGAAAAAGTGTACGTGCCAACCAACCCGCATGAGAAAGCGATGCAGCGTGCGCTGATCCAGTACCGCAATCCGAAAAACTATGATCTGGTGCTGGAAGCACTCCGTCTGGCAGGCAGAACGGATCTGATCGGTTTTGATAAGAAATGCCTGATCCGTCCGCGGCAGATCAAAGGACGCGATTTCTCGGCTGGCGGATATAAAGGGGCGCATCATGGCAGCCAGACGGCAAAACCGGCTGCTGCC
>NZ_FR894992.1:0-4022 GCF_000434655.1 Clostridium sp. CAG:43
GCAGGCGGGGGCTTCGTTTATCTGACAGGAGGTATATATGAGCGAGGTAAGATACCTTGTAGCGGGCGACAGCGCTGTGTGCGTTGAGTTTGGCAATGAAATCAGCCCGGAGATCAACAAGAAAATCCGCGCATTCAAGATTGCGGTTGAAAAAAGTGATATACCGGGAATTGTGGAGACGGTTCCGACATACCGTTCCTTATTAGTACATTATCATCCGGAAGTGATCGGATTCAAGGCACTCACAGAAAAATTTGATAAATTGATGGGTTCCTTATCCAGCATTCCGATCCCGCCGCCAACCGTTATCGAAATTCCGGTTCTCTACGGCGGAGAGATGGGTCCGGATATTGAAAATGTTGCGGAGCACAATCACAAGACCGTGGAAGAGGTCATCAAGATTCATACATCTGAAGAATATCTAATCTACATGATTGGATTCATCGCTGGATTCCCATATCTGGGCGGCATGAGCAAAGAGATCGCAACCCCGCGTCTGAAGAGCCCGAGAGTGAAGATTGAGGGCGGCTCCGTCGGTATCGCCGGTGAGCAGACCGGTATCTACCCGGTAGCATCTCCGGGAGGCTGGCAGTTAATTGGACGGACTCCGTTAAAACTCTATGATGCAGACCGCGAGAAACCAGTGCTTCTGGAAGCGGGACAATATATCAAGTTTGCTGCAGTAACCGAGGAAGAGTATAAAAAGATCGAAAAAGAAGTCGAAGATGGAACCTACAAATACGTTGTGTACGATAAGGAGGTATAAAGATGGGCATTAAGTTTGCAAGCGGCGGATTCCTCACAACCGTACAGGACATGGGACGCACCGGCTATCAGGAGTCCGGTATGTCTGTATCAGGCGTTATGGATCAGCGTTCCGCAGCGATCGCGAATATTTTAGTGGGAAATGATGAAAATGAGGCGGTTCTGGAAGTAACCCTGATGGGACCGATGATGGAATTTACAGAAGATAATATTATCGCAGTAACCGGCGGCAATCTGGTTCCGAAGGTAAATGGAAAAGATCTTCCGATGTACCAGGCGGTTTTAGTACATAAGGGCGATTCCATGAACTTTGCCGGTATGACAAGCGGAAGCCGCGCGTACATTGCAGTGGCAGGCGGACTGGACATCCCGGTACAGATGGGCAGCAAATCCACCAACTTAAAGCTGAAAGTGGGCGGTTATCAGGGAAGAAAGATCGGCGGCGGAGACGAGATTGGTTTTGCCGCTCCGAAGACGACCCTTCCAAATATGAGAAAGAGAAAAGTGACGCCGGAGGACTTCTCCCAGACGGAGAAAACCATCCGCGTTGTCATGGGACCGCAGGATGACTGCTTTACCGAGAAAGGTGTTGAGACTTTCTTAAGCAGCACATATGCATTTACGAATGAGTCCGACCGTATGGGCTGCCGTCTCGAGGGCGAGGTCATCGAGCATAAAAATGGCGGCGATATTATCACAGACGGTATCGCCTTTGGTGCGATTCAGGTGCCGTCCCACGGACAGCCGATTATCATGATGGCGGATCATCAGACCACCGGCGGTTATACGAAGATTGCTGGCGTTATCTCTGTGGATCTTCCGCTGGTTGCACAGTCCAGACCGGGCTATAAAGTACATTTCCAGAAAGTAACGGTTGAGGAAGCGCAGAAGCTTTACATTGAGCAGGTGGAAAAACTCAAAGCGCTTAAAGAAGAACTGGCAAAAGTACCGGAACCGTGCGGAGAACTTGATGCAGTGATTCAGGTAGCGGTTGGATGTGAGTCGAAGAAATACTGGAATCCGATTGGAACCTACCGGGTTGTGATCGATGGAACTGAATATATGGTTGAATTAGAGGAAGAGACTGAGCGATTCAGATAAAACTCAGATACATCGAAAGATATGGAGGGAACGTATATGGCAGATTACAGCAAAATGACACCACCGGAAGTATGGAAACTGATTCGGACTGGCGAGATTACCCGCCCGACGGCTGGCATGTGTGCCGGATATGCACAGGCAAATCTGGTTATCCTGCCGAAGAAGTACGCCGATGATTTTAAAGAATTTGCAAGAAAGAACCCGA
The DNA here is from genome assembly GCF_000434655.1 of Clostridium sp. CAG:43. NCBI lineage: Bacteria > Bacillati > Bacillota > Clostridia > Eubacteriales > Clostridiaceae > Clostridium > Clostridium sp. CAG:43. The sequence goes on from NZ_FR894992.1 coordinate 2,072, forward strand.
AACCGTGCCCAATCCTGGAAGTCGTAGAGGGCACACCGGATATCCACGATATGGGAGAAGGCGCGAGCATCGTGACGGACATCCCGAAATATTTCATTTACCGTGACGGCGTGAAAGTCGATGAGGTGACAGATGTTTCTTCTTATTGGAAAGAGGATTCGGTTGCATTCCTGATTGGCTGCAGCTTCTCCTTTGAGGAGGCGCTTATGAAAGCCGGCATTGAAGTGCGCCATATCGCGCAGGGCTGCAATGTTTCCATGTACAAGACCAACATCCAGTGCGAGAGCGCCGGCGTGTTCAAGGGACCGATGGTTGTCAGCATGCGTCCGATGACACCGGAAAACGCACAGAAAGCCAAAGAGATTACAGACCGTTATCCAAACGTACACGGCGGTCCGGTCCAGATCGGCGATCCGGCAGCGATCGGTATCAAGGATATTTCCAAACCAGACTATGGCGATCCGGTCGAGATCCGCGAGGGTGAGATCCCGGTATTCTGGGCTTGCGGCGTTACCCCGCAGGCAGCGATTGAAAATGCAAAACTTCCGTTAGTCATTACCCACGCACCGGGACATATGTTCATCACCAATGTCCTGAATACGGAGCTGAATGATTATCTGGAAGCGAAGAAGCAGAAATAGGCAGAATCGGTTCTTCCATTGCAGGAATGGTTTTATCGAAAAATAAGGTTTGACGGAGATTTCCCAGTCTCCTTCAAATAAATTCTCTTGAGAAAAGAGAAAAAGTTCATTACCAACCTAAAAAGCGGCGAAAAAGGAAGATGGAATCTGAGAGGAGGAAGTCTTCCTTTTTCATGTGTATCCCGTGCGTATATCATGCGCATGGGATGAAACGCACTTACCTTGTAAATTCCTTGAGAAAATCGTTGAAAAAACCTTGTATTTTCAAGGAAAAACCGCTTGACACGTCCGGAACCGTGTAATATAATAAATCAGTATGACATGAGTCAGGAAGATGTCGGCACCAAAGCCCCGGAGCAGGCATTTCATGATATAGTTAATCTCAATTATAGGAAGTAAAACAGGAGGTCAACCAATGAAGAGTTTTATGGCTAGTCCAGCAACAATCGAGAGAAAATGGTATGTAGTTGACGCTACAGGATATACATTAGGTCGTCTTGCATCTGAGGTAGCAAAAGTATTAAGAGGTAAGAACAAACCGATCTTCACCCCGCACATGGATTGCGGCGATTACGTAATCGTAGTAAACGCAGAGAAGATCAAAGTAACTGGTAAGAAACTGGATCAGAAGATCTACTACAATCACTCTGATTATGTAGGTGGTATGAGAGAGACAACCCTTCGTGAAATGATGGCTAAGAAGCCGGAGAAGGTTGTTGAGTTAGCAGTTAAGGGTATGCTTCCAAAGGGACCTTTAGGAAGAAGCATGATTACGAAACTTCATGTATACGCAGGTCCGGAGCACGAGCAGGCAGCTCAGAAGCCGGAAGTTTTAGAAATCAAGTTTTAATTAAAGGCACTGGAAGGAGGAAACAATAATGGCTAACAAATTTTACGGAACAGGCAGAAGAAAAAAATCTATCGCTAGAGTATACCTTGTACCGGGAACCGGCAAGATTACAATCAATAAAAGAGACATCGACGAGTACTTTGGTCTTGAGACCCTGAAAGTAGTTGTACGTCAGCCGCTCGTAGCAACCGAGACTGTTGATAAGTTCGATGTACTTGTAAACGTACGTGGTGGTGGTTTTACAGGCCAGGCAGGTGCTGTAAGACACGGTATCTCCAGAGCACTTCTTCAGGCAGACGCTGATTACCGTCCGGTACTGAAGAAAGCTGGCTTCTTAACTCGTGACCCGAGAATGAAAGAGCGTAAGAAATACGGCCTCAAAGCCGCTCGTCGCGCACCTCAGTTCAGCAAGCGATAATCTACAGCTTAAAAATGCTAAAAAAGCCCGGAAATACGCTAT
>NZ_FR894993.1:0-2106 GCF_000434655.1 Clostridium sp. CAG:43
GAAAGTGAAAATGGAAAAGCAGCCTTATCTAGAGTAGCAGTAGGGGCTACTTTATTAAATTTGCCGGTTGAAGGATTGAAAAAAATAACAATTCCATTGCCTGACTTAAAAAGTCAGAAGATAATTGCAGATAAATATTACGCCAAGATAAATGAAATAAAAGAATTGAAATACAAATTAGAAAAGGCAACAGCAGAATTAGAACATATTTATACGGAGGAAAAAATAAATGGATGAAAATAATAAATTTGATGTAGTTGGAACTAATATAGCAGAGAAAGCGACAATGATCTGGAATGTAGCAGATATGCTCCGTGGCCCATTTAAACCGCATGAATATGGATTGGTAATTTTGCCAATGACAGTAGTAAAAAGATTTCATGATTGTTTATTACCGACACATAAAGCAGTATTGGAACAGTATGAAAAGGTGAAGAATTTTGCTGTAATTGATGGATTTCTGACGAAGGCTTCCGGTTATCAATTTTATAACATCAGCAAATATACATTTGAATCTTTATTAGCTGATCCGGAAAATATCGAAGCAAATTTTCGAGATTATCTGAATGGATTCTCAGCAAATGTTCAGGATGTGCTGGCAAAGTTTGATTTTGATAACATTATCCGCAGAATGGTAGAAAGTAATACCTTGTATCTTGTCATAAAAGAATTTAATTCACAAAAAGGATATCTGGGACCAGATAAAATCAGTGCAGTAGACTGTGGATATATTTTTGAAGATTTAGTAAAACGATTCTCCGAATCTTTTGGTGAAGAGGCTGGGGCACATTTTACCAGTAGAGATATTATCTATTTAATGACGGATTTACTTTTATCAGATGCAGATCTGAGTAAGGGTGGAAATGTAACAGTGTATGATATGGCGATGGGAACATCTCAGATGCTTAGCTGCATGGAAGAAAGAATTCAGGAGCTAAACACGGAGATAGGAGTTACCTGCTTTGGTCAGGAGTTTAATCCCTCTACATTTGCGATTGCAAAAGCGGATATGATGATTCGTGGGGGTGATCCAAATAATATGAGATTTGGAGATACCCTATCTGAAGATCAGTTTAGCGGATATCAGTTTCAGTATATTATTTCAAATCCACCATTCGGAATTGACTGGAAAAGAGAAAAAGCAGCAGTAGAAGCAGAAGCGAAAAAAGGTGAATTGGGAAGATTTGCACCCGGACTTCCGAAGATATCAGATGGACAGCAGTTGTTTGTATTGAACGGACTTTCTAAGCTAGCTCCAAATGGAAAAATGGCTATCATTCAGAATGGATCACCATTATTTTCAGGAGATGCAGGAAGTGGACCGTCAGAGATTAGAAGATATATTCTGGAAAATGACTGGTTGGATGCGATTGTGCAGTTAGGTACAGATATGTTTATGAATACTGGTATCAGCACGTATATTTGGATTTGTTCTAAAGACAAACCAATACACAGAGCTGGAAAAGTACAGTTGATTGATGCTTCGCATTGTTTTGAAGCAAGAAGAAAAAGTATCGGAACAAAAAGAAATGACATTACTGATAAATGCCGTGATCTGATTGTAAAGGCATATGGTGCATTTGAAAATGGAACTGTATATGGTGAGAAAGATGGTATTTACTGTCAGAGCAAGATTTTTGACACAGAGGAATTTGGATATCAGAAGATTGTAGTAGAACAGCCACAGAAAGATGAAAATGGCGAAGTTATATTAAAGAAGGGAAAGCCAGTGGCTGATGTGTCTCTGCGAGATACAGAAAATGTACCGCTGACAGAAGATATTGCGGAATATTTTAAGAGAGAAGTATTACCATATGCACCAGAAGCATGGATAGATGAAAAGAAAACGAAAAAAGGATACGAGATTCCAATGACAAGGTACTTTTATGAATATCAGGCACCGGAACCAGTGGAAGAAATTGCGGCACGCTTGCATGAACTGGAACTGGATATTCAGAGTAGTTTGGATGCTTTGTTTGGGGAGAAATAATATGAGTAGAGAGATGAAAGATTCCGGGGTTGAATGGTTGGGAGAAATTCCAGAGGAATGGAAGATAACAAAAATTAAGAGTATTTTTTATGTTGTTGCCGGTGCAACGCCTAAAA
>NZ_FR894994.1:0-2059 GCF_000434655.1 Clostridium sp. CAG:43
TAACAGCAATTCCGGCCGCAGCCGTACTTTATGTAAGCGAGCGGGGATTCAGCCGCTGCGTGCAGCCAAAAGAAAAATAAAGACAGATAAACAAGAAGTGATGTATGCTCTAAGTGACTTCTTAATCATGATATTTGTCATGGTTAGTGAAGAAATCACTTAGAGCATTTTTGTTTCAGGACGAACTTTAGATTGAGATCGCGGAACTGGAAAAGGCTGTTACCGGCTACGAGTAGAGCCAGAAATCAGCAGAGAAATTTATAGCCTTGATTGACAAGTATGAGAATTTTGACACGCTGACAAACACCATCCACAAGCAGCCAGTCGGGAGAATATGACATTCCCGATGACCTGCCCAATCGCCGGACAGGTAATGGTCGCGGTTCTTATCCGGCAGCGGCTCGCCCATTGCCAGCAATACTACGACCTGCTCCAGCAGCTCGATCTTCAAGCCACGCTTTATGGCTCGTTTGTAGTCTTTTTTGAAACTGGTCGTGTATTTAACGGTATATTTGGTTTCTTTCATCTTTTCAGGTCAGCAAAGCTGAATCGGAATCCGAGCTTCCAGTTTGCAAGTTTAAGTTCTGATTTAGCTAATCGCCTACTCTCCTGTATAATAAACATTTTTTCCAGAACCATTTATATGCAATTTTCCGGCACTGGATAATTCCTTTAAGATCCTATACGCTTTTGTTGTACCTATATTTAAAAGCGCTTCGGTTTCTTTTCTTGTTATTTTTTTATGCTCTGCTACATAGGAGAGAATTTCTTCTTTTTCAGAGGCAAGCGGCTGTCGGTAAACTGCTACCAGACGTTTCCTTGGTTTTGACAGCTTTTGCATTCCTTCGTTTCTATTTGGAAGTGTAACACGGAAAACACCTTTTGCTGTTTCAAAAAATGGCTTTTTTTCGTTATCTCCATAGGCTCGTTGAATTTTTCCAATTCCAGTACCATAACTTTCTATTAACATCATGCGATAAAAAATAGCTGCCAAATTAGGATTCCTTGGCTGCGATACACCCAGAAAAATAGAATTTAATTCCAGTCCGGAAACCAATCCTCCCAATGAGACAATTTCTATACGATCGTCATAAATATTTATAAGATTACTTCCACTAAACGAATAATCTCGATGAACGATACTATTTAAAAGCGCTTCTCTGATTGCCTCTTCTGGGTAATCTTTTTTGTCAATACGGATTAAACCCGAAAAACTGGCTTGCGTTTTATTGTTTAAATCAATAAACTGATAAACGTCTTCCAATTGTTTTAAAATAGAACCAGAAAATTCCTTTCTATCTCTGAAAACCGCTTTATCTGTTCCTTGAAAAAGAGCCGCTTTTGTTGTTACTTCACATTGATCCGATAATAGCAATGCAAGATTTGTGTACAAATGGTCATCACCTATCAGTTTTAATGTTTGCATCTGTGATCTTCCAAACGCAATTTTTCGTTTGTGCATCTCATTTTCAAAATACTCAAATGTCAAATTCTGATTCATGCTTCGGCTTGTTTCATAGGAACATCTGCCGCTTTGAATGATCATTTCCCGGATGCCCTCATCTGTCATGGGTTGTGAAGAACTTCCTTTTCGAACATATACACCACTGGGCTTTAGACCTTTTTCCCGAATATAATATGGACGATTCGTTCCTGTTGAAATATTAATTTCAACGACCGTTTTTTTGTCAATTTCCACAGTTTTTATATTGACAAAAGGCATAATATCAGGTGCGATAGAATCTTTTAACGAACCTGCAACCTGAAGCATGATTGCATCTGGATCATCTACGCCAATAATTGCTCCATCTTTTCTAACACCAATCAAAATAGTACCTCCAGAAGCATTTGCAAAGGCAATTACTTCTTTTCGAATCTCAGGTACATATTCTTGCTTAAATTCCACCTCTTGATTCTCAAACGAAAGCATACTATTCACCTTTCTTTCTTTCTTTCTTTCTTTCTTCTATTGTATTTGGGAAAGAAAGAAAAGTCAACGAAAAAAAGAAACGAAAAATCGACAAGTATCACCTCCCGATACTTTTCCATATCCGAAGTA
>NZ_FR894995.1:0-6893 GCF_000434655.1 Clostridium sp. CAG:43
GGCGGTGGCGGTCAGCCCCGTGATTTTGCGGCAGATGCTAATGCAAGCCGTAAGGCAAGAATCGAGAGCCTTTACAAGAGAGATGCCTCTTTGACTCTTCGTTCGAGCCACGAAAACCCTGAGATAAAGGAGCTTTACGAGGAATTTTACGGCAAACCGCTCAGTGAGCTTGCGGAAGAAATGCTCCATACTATGTACACTGATCGCTCAAGCGACATCAATAAAGAAATTATAAAAGGAGAAACAAAGAAAATGGAAAAATGGAAATGCACAGTCTGCGGTCACATTCACGAAGGCCCTATGACACCTGATTTTAAGTGCCCCATCTGCAAGCAGCCTGCCAACAAGTTTGTGAAGATTGAGGATGCTGCGGCTCCTGCAAAGAATCCCTATGCAGGTACCAAAACCGAGAAAAATCTGTGGGAAGCCTTTGCTGGCGAATCTCAGGCACGCAACAAATATACTTACTTTGCTTCAGTAGCCAAGAAAGCCGGTTACGAGCAGATTGCTGCTCTGTTCCTGCATACTGCACAGAACGAGATGGAGCACGCCAAGTTGTGGTTCAAAGCTCTGGGCGAGCTGGGCGATACTGCCGAGAACCTGCTCCATGCTGCTGAAGGTGAGAACGCCGAGTGGACGGATATGTATGACCGCATGGCTCGTGAAGCTGATGAGGAGGGATTCCATGATCTGGCTGAACAGTTCCGTGGCGTAGCTGCCATTGAGAAGATGCACGAGGAGCGCTACCGCAAGCTTTTGAGCAACGTGGAGGCCATGCAGGTGTTTGAGAAGAGCGGCGTTACCATCTGGGAGTGCCGTAACTGCGGACATATCGTAGTAGGAACCAAGGCTCCTGAGATCTGCCCTGTCTGCAAGCATCCTCAGGCATTCTTCGAAGTGCGTGCGGAAAACTATTGATAAAACGGAAGAAATTAAAATGAGTGCAAAGTTTTTTGTCTGTGAACACTGCGGCAATCTGGTGGGTATGATCCATGATGCAGGTGTTCCTATGATGTGCTGCGGTCAGAAAATGACTGCTCTGGTACCCAACACCGTAGAAGCCAGCGGCGAGAAGCACAAGCCTGTGGTTAAGGTAGAGGGCAATACCGTCACCGTCAATGTGGGCAGCGTGGATCATCCGATGCTTTCGGAACACTTCATCGAGTGGGTCTATGTCCAGACCGAAAACGGTGGGCAGCGCAAGGCTCTGAAACCCGATGACAAACCCAATGTCACCTTCTGCTTGGGAGATGATAAAGCGGTTGCGGTTTACGCCTATTGCAATCTCCACGGCCTGTGGAAAACTGAAATTTAACATGGAGGTTCTTGCAAATGAACGACAAAGTACATGCGCTTATCAATCAACAGATTAATAAGGAATTCTATTCCGCATACCTTTATCTCAATTTTTCAAACTATTTCGAGGAAGTCGGGCTTGACGGCTTTGCCAACTGGTATAAAATTCAGGCTCAGGAAGAGCGTGACCACGCCATGCTTTTCTATCAGTACCTGCAAAACGAAAACCAGAAGGTAACGCTTGAAGCCATTGACAAGCCTGATCTGAATGCTGTTTGCCATATGGATGTTTTGAAGGCAGGTCTTGAGCACGAAAAATATGTAACCTCGCTGATTAATGATATCTATGGTGAGGCTTACGAAGCAAGGGATTTCCGTACCATGCAGTTTCTCGATTGGTTTGTGAAAGAGCAAGGTGAAGAAGAAACCAATGCAAATGATTTGATTTCCAAAATGGAACTCTTCGGTTCTGATTCCAAGAGTTTGTATATGCTCAATCAGGAATTGGCAACACGAGTTTACTCTGCTCCTTCTTTCGTTCTTTAATCGCTATAGGCGGGAAGCAAACACGGTTCATTTATATGCTTCTCTCTCGCTGGCGGAGGCAAGAAAAAACATCCGTAAAAGATAAGCAGTTTCAAATCATCCGTTCCAGTGAACATATCCTTGAATTACTTCATAGCGAAAAAGTTTAGAGCGGCAGCAATGCCGCTCTTTTTATGTGATATCATCACCGAAATGTTATTTTAGATTGGCTATACTATGATCAAACAAAGGAAAGGAGCTGGCAATATGGCAGTTGTCAATATCAATAGGAATCAATTTGAAGAAATGGTGCACAGTGGAAATGCTGTTCTGGTTGAGTTTTCAGCCCCCTGGTGCGTATATTGCCGCCGTCTGGCTCCGGTATTGGAAAGCGTTGCTGAGGAATATAAGGATACGCTGGTATTCACTGCTATCAACATTGACGATGAGCCGGAATTGGCTGAGGCCGAGGCTATAGAAGTTGTCCCTACTCTGCTGATTTATCACAGCGGACAGGTTCTTGGCTCTATCGTCGCTCCGGAATCCAGGGCGCAGTTGGTGGCGTTCATTGAAGAAACTTTGCAGCACCAGACGAAGGAAGCAAATACTGTGCAGCATATTCACGACATGATCGTGGTAGGAGGCGGTCCCGGCGGCTATACCGCAGCCCTTTATGCTGCAAGAGCCGGTATGGACACTGTAGTTTTAGAGAAGCTGTCTGCCGGTGGGCAGATGGCTTTGACTGAGCAAATCGACAACTATCCCGGATTCGAAGATGGGATCGACGGTTTCTCTCTGGGAGAAAAGATGAAGCGGGGAACGGAGCGGTTTGGTGTGGAAACCAAGCTGACGGAGGTGCTGTCTTTGGAACTGACCGGCTCTGTGAAAAAAGCTGCGACCAGTGAAGGCCCCTTGTACGCAAAGACCATTGTGATCGCTACCGGAGCAGGCCCCAGAGAGCTGGGGGCTGAGGGTGAACAAGAGTTAATCGGTAAAGGTATCCACTACTGCGCAGCCTGTGACGGAATGTTCTATCGGAATAAAACGGTTGTCATCGCAGGAGGTGGCAATACCGCTGCGGCAGATGCCCTGATCCTCTCCCGTATCTGCAAAAAAGTCATCGTCGTTCACCGAAGAGACACCTTAAAAGCAACAAAGATTTACCATGAGCCTTTGATGAAAACGGAAAATGTGGAATTCCTCTGGGACAGTGAGATCGTTGCTCTGCTCCATAACGAAAAGCTGACCGGTATCCAGATTCGGAACGTGAAAACCGGAGAAGAAAGTACCCTTGCTTGCGACGGAGTATTTGTCAGCGTCGGAAGAAAGCCTTCCACCGAATTGGTGAAAGAGCAGGTTGAGGTTGATCCGGCAGGCTATATTCTTGCAGACGAGAGTACCCGCACCAATATCCCCGGTGTATTTGCCGTGGGGGATGTCCGCACAAAGGCATTACGGCAGGTCGTGACTGCTGTAGCCGATGGGGCAACTGCTGTTCACTATGCAGAGGAATATTTAGCAGGAGGAATGTGAGATGAAAGAAAAAATCAAAAAATGGCTTAAGCCGGTTCTTTTTACCGCAGGCGGCGCTCTGGTCGGCCTTGCATATTACTACTTTGTGGGATGCTCCACAGGAGCTTGTCCGCTGACTTCTAACCCGTTCATCACGGCTGGCTATATGGGCTTTATCGGTTGGCTGTTGTCTGGTGTTTTCGGAAGGGGCTGTGAGGGCGGATGCAATATGTAATATCGTTTTTGGAGGGCATTATCACCTTCATTTCACCGTGCCTGCTCCCTATGCTTCCCATCTATATCTCCTATTTTGCGGGCGGTGGAGAACGCACTACAAGAAAGACCCTGTTGGGGGCGTTGGGATTTGTTAGTGGGTTTTCCGTAATCTTTGTAGCAATGGGCGCACTGGCAGGCACCATCGGCAGCTTCCTGCGGGAATATCAAACCATGGTGAATGTAATTTCCGGACTGGTGGTAATCCTCTTTGGGCTGAATTTTCTGGGTATTTTCAAATGGAATTTGTTCAGAGGCGGCGGCAAGACCGTAAACAGCCATGAGATGGGTTTCTTCTCTGCCATGCTCTTTGGCATGGTATTTTCCTTGGGTTGGACGCCCTGTGTGGGCGCATTCCTCGGTTCTGCTCTGATGCTGGCCTCTCAGCAGGGTCATGTAATCGAAGGTATGCTGATGCTGCTTTGCTATTCGCTGGGACTTGGTATTCCTTTTCTTCTCAGTGCTGTTTTGATCGACTATCTGAAGTCAGCCTTCAACTGGATCAAAAAACACTACCGGATCATCAATACTGTCAGCGGCTGTTTCCTGATATTGGTTGGTATTCTGATGGCGACAGGAACACTGGGACAGCTACTCAGCCTGCTTAATTAAGGAGGGTTTATGAATAAAAAGAAAATAATAATGATTTTTGTTCTTGTATTTATTCTTATTTTAGGCGGCGCAGGAATCCTATATAAGCAGCTTGGACAGAAACTGGCTCCCGATCTACTTGCTACACAAACACCGCAGGAAACCAAATCCACAGAAACCTCCACCCCAACAACGCAAGAGGATGAATCGGAAAAGATATTGGCACCGGATTTTACAGTTTACGATCTGGATGGAAATGAGGTACATCTTTCAGACTTCATCGGGAAACCTGTTGTCCTAAATTTCTGGGCAAGCTGGTGCGGCCCCTGTAAAATGGAAATGCCTGATTTTAACGAAAAGTATCTGGAAATTGGTGAAGAAGTCCAGTTTCTCATCATCAATATGACCGATGACTCCAGGGAGACTGTAGAAACCGCATCCGCTTTCATCGCAGAACAGAGCTATTCTTTCCCGGTATTTTACGATACAGATCAGGATGCCGCTTCAACCTACGGTGTTTATTCAATTCCTACCACATATTTTATCGACGCTGATGGAAACGTAATAGCCCAGGCAACGGGTGTAATCGGTGCAGAAACCTTGCAGCAAGGAATTGACATGATTTTTGAAGATGATTAATAGAGTGAGTTTTTGCATCCTAAACCTACAAGACGCTTTAAAGAATGCGAAAATAGATGTAAAAAGCGGGAGTACATTTTGAACGATGCACTCCCGCTGAAATTTTACCGCTCCCACCTGTCTCGGCTTTTCTTCTTGTTCTGCTTCTGCTGTGCCTGTTGCTTCTGACGCAGACGTTCACGGATGGAGCGTGCCTCTGTTTCCTCATTGAGCAGATTTGCCACATCGCGCTTGCTGTCTTGCATCATCATCGGATCGTATTTCTCACCGTAGGCAGACTTCACACGACTGGCGACAGAGCGTTCCTGTTCCTCACGGACGGCAAGCCTTGCGTCCATCAGCTCGACAGCGTCCATACCGGCGGCTTGTTCTTTCAGTTCGGCGTACTGCTTCAAGGCTTCATCAAGCTCGGCAGAATATTTCTCCTCCTGCTCGGACAACTTCTGCAACGCACTCTCTAATGCGGCAATTTCTTTCTTCACGGCAGAAATGCCCACATCATCGGCGCAGTCCAAAGAACGAAGCAACATTGCCTTTTCGGTTTTCAGTTCCTCCAACTCCTCGGTCAGCTCGGTAATGCAGCGGGTGAGGTCATGCAGCTTGGGTATCTGATAGAAGGGCCTTTCCTTTTTCTCTGCAAGCAGAGCTTTCCGTTCCTTGGATTTGTCCTTAATCTGCTGCACCAATCCCACATAGCGTTCAAGCTCCGGCTTGACTGCTTTGACACGTTTGCCCATATTGTGTTTTCCCACACCTATATGACGGAGCTGATAACTGAAAATCAGTATACTGCTGCGTATCTTTTCCATTGCCTCCGCTATGGCAGGAACGGTATTCTTCACCGCCTGCATCAGTTTCTTGATCGTCGCTTTCAGCTCACGGAGCAGCGCATTGTCTGCCTTGATCTGGCGGTTGATTTCACAGCGGTCAGAGATAATACCCTTTTTCTCCAACGCACGGGCAACTACGCCCTCGTGAATGGTGGGCTGCTCGGTCAAGCCCCGATCTGCATGGCTGCGGTGGTCGATACGTTCATCGTGTCCGTATCGCTCCAAATAGCGGTTAGTCACGTCTGCCCACGCCTTGCGCCACTCAATAAGCTGTTCCTCGCTGTTCCAACGCTCTGCAATGGGATTCTGTCTGCCGAACTTGGTGCTTTTCGGATGCTTGTTGGCTCGTTCATATCCGTGCTTATCTGCTTCGGATGATGGCATATACACTTTCTTCCGCCCCACCTTGTACGGGTACTGCTTTTCCCATCCGTCAGCCTGTGCCGCCTTAAACTCAGCGGCGGTAAAGCCCCGCTCCTCGCCGTTTCTGACACAGAGATATTCTTTCTCGGTCTTGTACTGCCAGTTGCCCTGCTCATCAAGCGGGCGCACCGTCAGCATAATGTGAGCGTGAGGATTATGACCGGGCGAGTGCGGATCATGGATAGCAACATCTGCGCACATTCCCTCGGCAACAAAGTTGTTCTGAATAAAATCGGTTAGAAGCTCCTGCCATTGTGCTGGTGTCAGCTCAATGGGCAGCGCAGGAACGAACTCACGGGCAAGTCGGCTATCCTTGGTCTTTTCGTTTTTCTCCACCGCATTCCAAAGCAAACCACGGTCTTTCCATTCAGCAGGAGCAAACTCCGGCAGAAACACATCCTGCCATACAAGCCCTTTCTTGCGTGTAAAGTCGTGCCGCACTCCGTCATAGTCGTTTAAGATATTGGTACAGCTCAGATAAGCGGAAGCTGCAACCGCAGACCGTCCCGCACCTCTGCTGACCACCTTTGCTTCCAAGTGGTAGATCGCCATTCGTTCTCACCGTCCTTTCGTTCTTGTTTTTGTTTCTTTTTCGCAAAAAGAAAATGGGTGTCGCAGAAGAAGCGATACCCATAACAGTGAAAAACATCAGGTTGATGTTTTTCACTGGCAGTTGGCAAGTTGTTTCCAAAACGGAAACAACTGTTCTGCTGATGAAGCAAAATATAAAGCCGTCTGCGTGGACAATGACAGCAGCACCGCCGTGATGTGACATTGTCCATAAGGCTTCCGCAGAAGCCGCAT
>NZ_FR894996.1:0-1421 GCF_000434655.1 Clostridium sp. CAG:43
AATCGGAAATATATGAACTGGGCAAAACAACTGCCGATTTTAACGGCGTCGTACTTCCTATATATGACCGAGAGCGTACAATCTGCGATTGCTTCAAATATCGTTCAAGGCTTGATCATGAAATATTTAGTAAGGCATTGAATGCTTATGCAAAGGATGAGAAGAAGAATCTGCAAAATCTTTCCATATATGCAAAAAAGCTAAGGGTGTACAAGAAGGTCAACGAATTGATGTCGGAGCTGCTGGATGGCTGATATTGTTGTATCTGTGCTCATGTGGTTACCTGAATTATTTAAAAATTGTATATGAGTATCTTATATAGAGAAAATAATGATAGGAATTATGTGAAAGCGAGGCGATGGGTATGTTAATGAATACGGCTGAGTATCTTTCCATTATCGAAAATATTAAGAGTGAAATTACTGCGGCACAATATCGTGCGGCAGTTCATGTGAATGCAGATATGCTGCTTCTCTATTATGATATTGGTTGCGTAATCAATGAACATAAATCATGGGGAAACAAGTTTATTGATAACCTTGCAGCAGATATTCGAATTGCTTTTCCAGAAAGCAAAGGATATTCTGTTCGTAATTTGAAGTATATGGCAAAATTCGCAGAGATTTATCCAGACCGAGAATTTGTGCAACAGGTTGTTGCACAAATTCCATGGGGTCACAATATAGTTCTTCTGGATAAGGTCGCTGATATGGATGAACGCAAATGGTATATTAAAAAATCAGCGGAAAACGGCTGGTCTCGAAATGTTCTTGTCCATCAGATTGAAAGCAACTTGTATCAGAGACAGGTTCTGGCAGATAAAGTTACAAATTTTGATCACCGCTTACCGTCTCCGCAAAGTGAACTTGCGGTGCAGACAATGAAAGACCCATATGTATTTGATTTTATTCCTTTCCGGGAAGATATGCTCGAACGGGATATTGAACAGGCACTTGTTAGGGATGTCACCAAGCTCCTTCTGGAGCTTGGAACAGGGTTTGCATTTCTGGGAAACCAGTATCACCTGAATGTAGGCGGCGATGATTTTTACATTGATTTGTTGTTCTATAACCTGAATCTTCGCTGTTATGTAGTTATCGAATTGAAAACCGGTGATTTCAAGCCGGAATATGCTGGTCAGCTAAACTTTTATCTGTCAGCCGTGGACGGCATTTTGAAAAAAGAGCAGGATAATCCGTCCATTGGTTTGCTTCTGTGCAAAAGCAAAAATAATGTGGTCGCAGAATATTCGCTCAAAGATATTTCAAAGCCGATTGGTGTAAGCGAATACAAAATAACTAGTAGTTTGCCGGATAATCTGGAAAAGCAGCTGCCATCTGTTGAAGATATTCAGAAACGGATTAAATGAGTTACTGGCTAATTATCAGACTCTGGACTTACCTTCGGGTGCTTGATTATGG
>NZ_FR894997.1:0-9197 GCF_000434655.1 Clostridium sp. CAG:43
TGCATCCAAAAATACGGCTTGCCGCTTCATATGCCAGATCTACATCGATTCCACTCAGCTCTCCACTTACCGGATCCTCCTGATAATACGGTGGATCGCCGCTCTGGATTCCCACCCGCAGAACCCCGGATGCCCGGATGTTTTGCAGGTCCTCCGGCAGATCGCCCGGCGCGTCTTTCACATATAATATGCTTCCGTCCGACGGTGTGGCTTCTTCTCCCGTCTGGGATGCGCCATGGCCGCACCCGGAAAGAAATACGGCTGTGGCCATCATCGCAGCCGTCACGACGGGAAGTTTCTGACAGACACGCCTGAACCATCCTCGGCTTTTTTTGTGTTCTTTCTTATATAAGTACATTTCTTATCTTCTCACCTCTGCTATCTTTTTTACTGCCTTTCTGTCATAGTCAGATGGAATATTTAATTTATGACATGCGAAAAAAATGTCAGTGACACCTCTCGCAGACATTTTTCCTTTTTCATATTCGCCGCCGCTGTGCCACGTATCGTTCGATCGTTCCAGCCATCGTTCTCATCTTTCAAACAAAAAAAAGCATAAATCATTCTCTTAAAAGACGGTCTTTCCGAAAACCTTTCTAATAAAAGAAGTTTATGCCATACCCAGTAGTCTAAAATATCCTTTTTCTTCAAACATTTCGGGCAACCAGGTCCAAAAATCTTATTTAATTCACTCATACTCATATCCCTGTCTAGCCCCCAGATAGAAGTGAATCCATAGGTACCATTTCCGTCCACAGGATCGATTTTCCACTTTTTCCACTATCTTTTTATATAATATCACGGTGTTTTGCAGATGTCAATTTTGGGGTTGAATAAATAACAACTGAATTCGGCGTTTTCATTACAGCTCAGGCGTCATTCATAACTCATTGTAAAAAATGACGAAATTTATTTTGAGAACACTGCATTGCACTTTATTTTACTTTACCCTATAATGTTTATAAAAACAATCCAATTCTTACAGTCATAAAAGATACGGAACGACTGCCCTGGCAGCCATATCCTACTTTTATATCATAAAGGAGATAAGCAAATGAAATTATCCCTCGGAATTGACATCGGCAGTTCCAGCACCAAGGCGGCGGCGCTGGATGAGCATGGCACTCTGCTCGGTACGCTTCAGGTTCACGCGGATGACCCGCGCACCTCAGCTTACGGTGTTCTCGGGCGTTTCCTGGATCAGCAGGGCGCTTCGTTTGACGATGTTGAAAAAATCGTCCTGACCGGGCTCGGTTCGACGTATTTCCATGAAAATATCTTCGGCATCCCGACCATCCATGCCCTGGAGCTGGATGCCATCGGGCGCGGCGGCTTATACCTGTCCGGGCTTGACGAAGCGCTGGTGGTCAGCCTTGGAACCGGCTCTGCCTTTATCCGCGCTTCCAAGACAAACGGCTTCCGTCATCTGGGCGGAAGCGGTGTCGGCGGTGGGACACTTGCCGGCATGGCGGAGCGCTTTCTCGGCGTCACCGACATTTTTGCCCTCTCAGAGATGGCGCTGCGCGGCAATAAGGCCATGGCAGATCTCCGCATCGCCGACGTGCAGGAGGAAGATGTCCCGGGACTTGCCGCCGACTTAACCGCTGCCAATTTTGGGCGAATCAAAAGCGGCGCCTCGGATGCTGACCTGGCTGCCGCTCTTTTCAATATGATTTATGAAAATGTGGGTGTGATGGCGTCCCTGGCGCTCAGCCGGGACACCACCCGGAATGTCGTCCTGACCGGTTCTCTCGCCAGCCTTGCGCCTGCTGCAAAGACCTTTGACATTTTCAATCAGATGCACGATGTCTTTGGAATCGACTATATCATTCCGCCTCATCCGTCTTTCGCCACGGCAGTCGGAGCGCTTTTATGTGAGTCTCTGCCGGAGAAGTAAGATCACGGACGGCTCCCAGCAGATCGGAGGCTGCGATCAGGGCGCTTCCTGCGAAGATAAAAAAGTCTCCCAGATTAAAGACGATCTTTTCCAGGTATTTACACCGGATGCTGAAATAATCTACCACATAACCGCGTTTGATGCGGTCATACAGGTTGCTTAAACCACCCGCCGTGATGAGGGCAAAACCGATCCGATCGGCTTTTCTGCCTTCGTCCCGGCACAGTAACCATGTCAGAATGCCCGCTGCCGCCGAGGTAAAGACAACCGGCACCATGCGGACCAGTTCTTTCTTTTCTTTTTTTACCCCAAAACAGAAACCGTCGTTGTGATTGCGGTACAGGCGGATCTTTCCATGACTTTTTTCCATGTCGCGCGGAAAATCTTCCGGTTTCTGGGCTTCTATGTTTTCCTTGCAGAAATAATCGATGCCGAACAGGGCAGCTATCATATACAGGTATTTTTTCATAAGGGCACCTCCTCATATAATTGTCATTATCTAACTTATATTTATTATAACAAGTTTTTCCGACAGAGTATAGGGAAGCTTTCGTATTTTACCGCATATCTTATCTTAAATTCTAAAAAATCTCTATGGAAAACGCTATGAATTGCTCTTCTCTTCCAGACAACCAAACCGCCGATTTTATCGAACGTTTTTTTCCTTTTACCTATAACCAGATTTTGGATAATGATTCCGGCTGCTATGATTTTGTCAATCATGAGTATGTGATCTGGCACCGGTCTCTGGCTGAGGCGCTGCCGCTCTCAGTCCAGCAGTATGGCTATGACTCGATCCCGAATCTTTATACCATATTAGATACATCCAGCCTGGACAGCGCAGGAATTTCCCGGACGGCAGAACAGCCATTTCTCGGAAACAAGGGGCGCGGGGCGCTGATTGGGGTTGTGGATACGGGGATCGATTATACAAATCCCTTGTTACGCGATCCGGATGGAAGCACGCGCATCGCCGCCATCTGGGATCAGACGGTTCCGGGCGCGGGGCTTAGCACGCCGGATCCGATCGATGCGCTGCACTACGGAAGTGTCTACCAGCGTTCCCACATCAACGAGGCGCTGCGCTCGGAAGATCCGCATTCCATCGTCCCCACCTCGGATCCTCTCCGCCATGGCACGCAGATGGCGCTGGTCGCCGCCGGTTCCGAAGATGCCGATGCTTTTTTCTCCGGGGCGGCGCCGGAATCGGAACTGGTCGTTGTCCGCTTGAAACCAGCCAGAACCTATCTTCGCGATTTTTTTCTGATCCGCGAGGATGCCATCGCCTTTCAGGAGGACGACATCATGCTCGGAATCAAGTTTCTTCTTTATATTGCCAGGCAGGAGAAAAAGCCCCTTGTGATCCTGCTGGGTCTTGGCACCAATACCGGAAGCCACAGCGGCACTTCGCCGCTTGGTCTATATCTGAACAGCCTGTCGCGCGCCAGCGGGCAGATTCTGGTCGCCGCCGGAGGCAATGAAACCGGGCGCGGGCACCATTTTCGCAGTGTATTTCCTGCTTCCACCTCCTATGAGGATGTGGAACTGCGGGTCGGTCCCGACGAACGGGGATTTACGCTGGAACTGTGGGCGCGTGAATCGGAGCTTTACAGTGTCGGATTTTTATCCCCCTCCGGCGACGAAACGGGACGCATCCGGCTCTCCGGCAACGAAGAACGCCGGATTCCCTTTCTTCTGGAAGGAACGACCATTCACCTCAACTATACCAGCTCCGATCTGGCGACCGGAAGCGAACTGATCCTGATGCGCTTTGATGCCCCCGCCGCCGGAATCTGGAAAATCCGCGTCTACCACACGCTCTCGATTCAGGGTGAATACCATATGTGGCTGCCGGTGCACGGCTTTATCTCGGATGAAACCTTCTTTCTGCGCCCGGATCCGGACACAACCATCACCGATCCGGGCAATACAGCAGCCATCATCACCACCGCCGCCTACAGCCACCAGACGGGCGGGATCTATCTGCATTCCAGCCGCGGTTTTACCCGCACCAGAACTATCAAGCCCGACCTTGCCGCCCCCGGCGTCCGGCTCCCGCTTCCCGATTATCAGGAGGTAACCGGAACCTCATTTGCCGCCGCCATGACCGCCGGAGCCGCCGCGATCCTGCTCTCCTGGTCTGCCTATACGCCATCAGCCCCGCGGATCAACACCTCGATTGCCAAGGCATTTCTGATCCGCGGGGCTGACCGCCGAAATTCCATCGAATATCCCAGCCGGGAGTGGGGGTATGGGACGTTAAACCTATATAACTCTTTTTTATCCATGAGAAGTTAATTAACTTCTGCTGTTTTCTCTTCACACACAAATTGCTTTTCCGGATCCTTACATCGCTAACTTTCACCACATCCATGACACCGTTCACCGATCATGCTCCTGAAAAGCTATTACCCCCGCATCTCTATCCGTGGACCGCCCTTCTTCTCCAGATACGGGCGCGTGATCACAACGGATCCGATATTCGGATCTTTCGGGATCTCATACATGATATCCATCATAAAATCCTCTAAAATTGCACGCAGCGCACGGGCACCCGTATCTTTTTCCAGAGCCCGCTCGGCGATCCACTCCAGTGCATCGTCCTCAAACACCAGTTTGACCTCATCCAGCGCCAGCAGGCGCTCATACTGCTTGAGGATCGCATTTTTCGGTTCTTTCAGAATCCGCATCAGCAATTCCTTTGTCAGCCCCTGCAGGCTCACAAGCACCGGCAGACGTCCGAGAAACTCTGGAATCATGCCAAAATTCCGCAGATCTTCCGTTGTCACCTGGCTCAAAATATCCGGATCATTGTCAAATTCATCCTTCAAATGGGAGTTGAAGCCCATCGTGGAACGCTTTTTCAGGCGCTCCTTGATGATATCATCCAATCCCGGAAACGCGCCGCCACAGATAAACAGGATGTTGTTCGTATCCACAGTCGCCATCGGCGTGAGTGCATTCTTCTGGTTTGAGCCGACCGGCACCTCTACCTGGCTGCCTTCCAAAAGTTTTAAAAGTTCCTGCTGTACCGACTCACCGCTGACATCGCGGCTCATCGTATTTTTCTTTTTCGCAATTTTATCGATCTCATCGATGAAAATGATGCCTTGCTCAGCTTTCTCCACATCATTTCCAGCCGCTGCCAGAAGCTTGGAGACTACGCTTTCTATATCATCTCCGATATATCCAGCTTCCGTGAGCGCCGTCGCATCCGCGATCGCCAGCGGCACATCCAAAAGCTTCGCCAGCGTCTTGACCAGGTACGTTTTTCCGCTTCCGGTCGGTCCCAGCATCAGGATGTTGGATTTCTCAATCTCCGGCTCGCCGCCCTGCATCTGCATTCCCTGTGCCGCCGCGTTTTCCGCCTTTTCTTCCGTATTTTCATTTGCCCGAAGCTCGTCCTGCTGCCGGAGAATCACGCGCTTATAATGGTTGTAGACTGCCACTGAAACTGCCCGTTTCGCCCGCTCCTGCCCGATCACATACGCATCCAGCTGCGCCTTGATCTGGTGCGGTGCCGGAACATCCTTCATCGTCAGAAATTTCTCCGCGTCTTTTGCCTTGCTCTTTTTCTTGATCTTATTTTTCTCTGGAATCTCTGTATTCGGCATCTGCATGCCCGCAAAATCATTGAGATTCATGTTCATAAACGGCATATTTTGAAGCTTGGAAAAGTCCATGCCCGACTTGGAAATCGAGTCAAATGCTTTCTGCATACACTCATGGCAGAAATTCATCCCGCCCGGCATCGTGATCATCTCTCCCGCCTTGCTCTCCGGGCGGCGGCAGACGTAGCAGATTTTCTCGTAATCATCCGAATGATCTGTACTGGTTTTATTTGTATCTGTTTCGTTTATATTGGTTGTCGTATCTATATTCTGGTTATCACTCATATTTTTATATTTCCTCCAATCTAAAAGCACCTTTTCATTTTATCATAGCTTGTGAAAAACGTAAATCATAACAGCAGCCGTCATTTCGTTTTAAAAACAAAAAATTTCCTATGAAACAAAAAGACAGATGAATCACCGCCCTCTCTGATTACAAGAGGATCTACCGGCGGTTCACCTGCCTTCTTTTCTATATCTTCCTGATTTTATTCATTTCCGCCTCGCAACAGTTCCGTATCTTCACCGTTACGGGCAACTATACATTCCAGCCCACTTCGCTGATGGGGTATTTTCTATCTTCCCAGTTTTCTCTGCGGACTTGCCTGTGATTCACTCTGGCTCTCGTTCTGGCTATCCTGGCTCTGCGGCATATCGCTCTTGGAGCCCAGTGTAATCTGTACGTTTCTCTCGACATATTTGCCATTTTCCAGACTCTGTACCGTCATGGTAACGGTGGAACCTGCCTTATAGTAAGTCAGCAGTTTCTTGAGATCATCACCATTCTTTACCTTCTCACCGTCAAACTTGGTGATAATATCGCGCTCCCGCAGATCCGACCTGGATGCCGCGCCGCCCGCAACAATCTTGTATACATAGATACCTTCCGGCATGCCATACGCCTGCGCCATCTGGCTGTCGATATTCTGAAGCTGGATTCCCAGATAGCCCTGCTCATTCTCATCGACAGCTACCTTCGTCGTCTTCGTCATCAGGTCGCTGATAATATCCTTTGCCTGTGAAATCGGGATCGCATAGCCGATGCCCTCAACACTGGTGTCCGAATACTTCGCCGCATTGATACCGATAACTTCACCGTTCATATTTAAAAGTGCGCCGCCGCTGTTGCCTGGGTTGATCGCCGCATCGACCTGCAGAAGTGTCCGCTCTACGTCGTTGATGGTTATCTTTTTATTTAAAGCGCTGACATAACCGACGGTAACCGACTGCCCCTGTCCCAGTGCGTTACCGATTGCCACAACACCCTGTCCCAGCTTCATGGAATCAGAATCGCCCAGATCGGCTGCCTTAATCTGTTTTCTCGTTTCTTCCGGTATATCCGAAAGCTGTACGGCAATGACTGCCAGATCCGAATCGGAATCAGTACCTTTGACCGCTGCCTTAACGCTCTGGTTATCAATAAAGGTAACCGAAAGTTCCTCGGAATCTTCAACGACATGGTTATTGGTAATAATCAGAAGTTCCGTGTCATTCTGTCCGGCAATGATTCCTGAACCGCTGCTCGGCACCTCGTACTGCTGCTGACCAAACAGCCAGTTGTCCTGTGTATAAATCATCTTATTGTTGATCGCTACAACGGACGGCATCGCTTTCTCTACAATCGAAGAAACATCGTTGCCAATGGAGGCCTGCGTTTTAGTGCCCGCATCTGCCTGTGTCTCCTGGGAAACCTGACCGATCGTTTCCTGTGCGGTCTCACCCGGAAGAAGCCGGTTTGAAAGCGCATTCACGCCGACCATGGTTCCGCCTGCCACACAGCCAAACAAAATGCCCGACATCACAAGTGCCGCAATTTTCTTACCAGTATTCTTAGAGCCATGTCCCCGGCCACTCCGTTCTTCCGGAATATAGCTGCGTTCCGGCTGCTTCTCTGCATTCTCTTTCGGATCTTCTCCGGCTGCTGCCTCCGGTTCTCCATCGAGACTGCCCCGGTAACGAGAATCATGATAACCGCCATAATCGGAAGTTTCTTCTTTTTTAGCAGTATCGTTATTCTTTTCCTCATAAGCGCTGTCCGAATAAGCGCCCTCCGTATAATCTACATCCTGATCGTGTCTCTCATTTCTTTCATTCTCGTCATACATATATTCATACCTCCTGTTCTCAGGAATCACAGCCGCGTACTGTCCATTTTGCGAACCTTCCCGCAGCGGATTGTTCATACTCTTATATTCTATCTCAGGCTTTCTGCCCTCTCTCTGTTTACATGAGATAGTCTATCAGTTATTTGTGATGTAATTGTGAAAATAAAATCATAAATCTGTGAAGTCAAAAACATCTCTCGGTTTTCACTTGTCAGTCCTTCTCTCCTCTTGTATACTTAATGAAAGAAACGAATTTTACATTTTATATGAAAGGACTGTTACATCCATGATGAATACACAGGCAGTTGTCCATATCCGCAAAGGCGAGGCTCGTTCCCTGAAAGCCGGCGGTATGTGGATCTATGATAATGAAATTGAACGAATTGAGGGCGAATTTGAAAATGGCGATATCCTTCGTGTCGAAGATTTTGACGGTTATCCGCTCGGATGTGGTTTTATCAACACCCGCTCCAAGCTTACCGTGCGGATGCTTTCCCGCAAAAAGGATACTGTCATCGACGATGCTTTTATCGAAATGCGCGTCCGCAATGCCTGGGAATACCGCCGTCAGACAGTTGATACCAGCAGCTGCCGCCTGATTTTCGGCGAAGCAGATTTCCTTCCGGGCATCGTGATCGACAAGTTTTCCGATGTGCTGGTCGTTGAATCCCTGGCGCTCGGTATCGACCGTCTGAAACCGCTGATTCTGGAAAAACTCGTCAAGGTGCTTGAGGAAGACGGCATTCATATCCGCGGTATTTACGAGCGCAGCGACGCTAAGGTCCGCTTACAGGAGGGCATGGAGCGCTATAAGGGCTTTATCGGGGAACCATTTGATACAAAAGTAGAGATCGTTGAAAATGGTGTCCGCTATCTGGTAGATGTCAAGGACGGGCAGAAAACTGGCTTTTTCCTCGACCAGAAATACAACCGTCTGGCAATCCAGCGTCTCTGCCCGGGCAAACGCGTTCTGGACTGTTTTACCCACACCGGCTCCTTTGCCTTAAATGCAGCCGTCTCCGGCGCCAAAGAGGTCATCGGCGTGGATGCGTCCGAACTTGCCGTCGCACAGGCGCGTGAAAATGCAGAGTTAAACGGTGTTTCCGGCACTACCACCTTTCAGTGCGCGGATGTCTTTGACCTGCTTCCGGAATTAGAGGCAAAAGGTGAACAATTTGACGTCGTGATCCTCGATCCGCCTGCCTTCACAAAATCCCGCAGCTCGGTCAAAAATGCCATCAAGGGCTACCGCGAGATCAATATTCGCGGTCTGCGTCTGGTAAAGGACGGCGGCTACTTCGCCACCTGCTCCTGCTCCCATTTCATGACGCCGGAACTCTTCACAAAGGCGATTCAGGAGGCAGCCCGCAGCGCCCACCGCCGCCTGCGCCAGATCGAATACCGCACCCAGGCAGCCGACCATCCGATTCTGTGGGCGGGGGATGAGACGTCCTATTATCTGAAGTTCTACATTTTCCAGGTTGTGGATGAAAAGTAACTAAAAGACGGCAACCCGTATTTTTTATTTCACTTTTGCATATATGCAGGTTGCTGTTTTTGTTATATCACGATTCGCATCTTCGA